>NZ_KV789532.1:0-15670 GCF_001807625.1 Neisseria sp. HMSC03D10 | reverse complement strand
TTTCAGACGACCTTTTTGTTTATGGGGCTGATTGAATTGGAATGGCGTTATCCTTTTAAACGTATGCAAGCGGGTAGTGTGGCTTTATGGTATTTGTAAAGAATTTGTCAAGAAATGCACGGTAACATCGTAATGAATGACGATTATTTGAGTTAAATCTAGCCCGCACGTTATCGGATTGTGTTAACCTTACGCTAGGCTTGATAATAGTTAACATTCTAGGGTTTTGGTTCCCTTGTTTATTAATTATCTCAAGCCAGGGTTCCCGCACCATCATCGCTTCATTTTTTTCTTCCATAAATGCTTCGGGATGCAGTTTGTCCCCCCGCAACAATAAGAACCCGAACATTCTCACTCTTGTATTTTAAGGATTAAACAATGAAATCGCTCAAAACGTTCCTTATTTGGGGCATTGTGGTTTTGGTCGGCGTAGCGTCCTTTACCACTTTGGCCATCAGTCGGGGCGAGCAGGTCAGCGCGGTATGGATGGTCACCGCCGCCGTATCGGTGTACTGCATCGCTTACCGTTTTTACAGTCTCTACATCGCCAAATATGTGATGCAGCTTGATCCGAACCGCCTCACGCCCGCCGAGCGGCACAATGACGGTTTGGACTATGTGCCGACACACAAAGGCGTATTGTTCGGACACCACTTTGCCGCGATTGCGGGCGCAGGTCCGTTGGTCGGTCCCGTGCTGGCTGCGCAAATGGGTTATCTGCCGGGTACGCTGTGGATTATCTTCGGCGTAGTGTTTGCCGGTGCGGTACAAGACATGATGGTCTTGTTCGTCTCCATGCGCCGCGACGGTAAGTCTTTGGGCGATATCGTAAAACAAGAACTCGGCACCGTCCCCGGCGTGATTGCCTCCATCGGTATTTTGATGATTATGGTCATCATCATGGCGGTGTTGGCGCTGATTGTGGTGAAAGCACTGGTTCACAGCCCTTGGGGTACGTTTACGATTGCCGCTACCATGCCGATTGCACTGTTTATGGGTATTTACACCCGCTATATCCGTCCGGGCAAAATCGGCGAGATTTCCATCGTCGGCTTTATCCTGCTGATGCTGGCGGTGATTTACGGCGACAATGTGGCGCACAGCTCCATCGGTCATTGGTTTGACCTTGACGGCATCCAGCTTACTTGGGCGATTATGATTTACGGTTTCGTGGCTTCGGTATTGCCGGTATGGCTGCTGCTGACTCCGCGCGATTATCTCTCTACCTTCCTGAAAATCGGTACGATTGTCGCACTCGCCATCGGTATCCTCATCGTCAGCCCTGCGCTGCAAATGCCTGCCGTGACCCACTTTATCGACGGTTCCGGCCCGGTATTCTCAGGCGCATTGTTCCCGTTCCTCTTCATTACCATCGCCTGTGGTGCGGTTTCAGGCTTCCACGCGCTGATTTCTTCCGGTACCACGCCGAAAATGCTGGAAAACGAAACCCACGTCCGCATGATCGGTTATGGCGGTATGATTATGGAAAGCTTCGTGGCGATTATGGCCTTGGCTGCTGCGTCATCGCTTGATCCCGGCGTGTACTTCGCCATGAACAGCCCTGCCGCCCTGATCGGTACAGATGCCAATACTGCCGCCGAAGTGATTACCACCAAGCTGCAATTCCCTGTCGATGCCGCTACCCTGTTGCACACCGCTAAGGAAGTCGGCGAAAACACCATCCTTTCCCGTGCGGGCGGTGCGCCTACCCTCGCAGTCGGTATGGCACACATCATGAGCCGCCTGATTCCGGGCGAAGCCATGATGGCATTCTGGTATCACTTTGCCCTGCTGTTTGAAGCCTTGTTCATCCTGACCGCCGTCGATGCCGGTACACGCGTCGCACGTTTTATGATTCAAGACTTGGGCAGTATCTTCTACAAACCTTTCGGCAACACCGACTCCATCCCTGCCAACCTGGTTGCAACCTTCTTCGCCGTGGCATTGTGGGGCTACTTCCTCTACACCGGCGTGACCGACCCACTGGGCGGCATCAACTCGCTCTGGCCTTTGTTCGGCATCGCCAACCAAATGCTGGCAGGCGTAGCTTTGATTATGTGTGCCGTTGTGTTGATTAAGATGAAACGCGACCGTTATGTCTGGGTGGTACTCGTTCCCGCCGTCGGCGTACTGTTTGTAACCTGCTACGCCGGTCTGCAAAAACTGTTCCACAGCGACCCGCGCGTCAGCTTCCTTGCCCATGCCGGCAAATACAGCGAAGCATTGGCTAAAAACGAAGTCCTCGCGCCCGCTAAAGACATCGGCGAAATGTCGCAAATCATCTTCAACGACCAGATCAATGCCGGTCTGACCGCATTGTTCCTCTCCGTCGTCGTTGTCGTTGCCATCTACGGCGTGCGTACCGCTATGAAAGCACGCAAAGTCGGCTGGCCGACCGCCAAAGAAATCCCGGCGGTTTACCGCGACGGCAAACAACCGGAGGCACAAAGTGAAGCGTAAACTCGCCGCTTGGTGGAAAACCGCCAAACTTACCGCCAACCTCATGGCAGGCGTGCCCGATTATGAAAACTACGTTGCCCAACAGCGCAAACATAATCCCAACGCCCCCGTCATGACCGAGCTGCAATTTCAAGACTACTGCCGCAAACGCCGCTGTGGTGCAAACGGCGGAAGATGTTGCTAATCGCTTGAACGGTTGAAAAAAGGTCGTCTGAAAGTTTTCAGACGACCTTTTTATATTAATGCTGCTTGAAAAAGGACGGGTTAGTATTCGCCCAATAGCTGCTCGCGGGTCAGCAAGAACACGAATCCGTCGCCGCCGCTGGTTTCCAGCCAAGTAAACGGCAATTCGGGATAGGCGGCTTCCAATACGTCGCGGTTGTGTCCGATTTCGACCAACAGTACGCCTTTGGGATTCAGGTATTTGGCGGCGTGCAGCAGGATTTGGCGGGTAGCGTCCAAGCCGTCTTCGCCGCTGCCCAAGGCGAGTTCGGGTTCGTGCAGGTATTCGTCGGGCAACATATCGACCGATTCGGCATCGACATAAGGCGGGTTGGAAACAATCAGGTCGTATGTACCTTCCAATCCTTCGAACAAATCGGTATGAATCAAGTTGATACGGTCTTCCAGGCCATAGTCTTCGATGTTGATGGCGGCCACTTCCAGCGCATCCAAACTCAAATCGACGGCGTCGATTTCAGCGGCAGGGTAGTGGTGTGCCATTTGGACGGCGAGGCAGCCGCTGCCGGTACACAAATCCAATGCGCGGTGAACCAATTCGGGATGTTCTATCCATGGGGTAAGGCTGTCGCCGAGCAGCTCGTAAATAAACGAGCGCGGTACGATGACGCGTTCGTCAACATAAAAATCGAAATCACCTTGCCATGCCTGATGGGTGAGGTAGGCGGCAGGGATGTGTTCGACTGCGCGGCGTTCCAGCACTGCCAACACTTCTTCTTTCTCGCTTTGCAGCAGCTTGGCGTCGAGGTAAGGCTCCAGCGTGTCCAGCGGCAGGTTGAGGGTGTGTAGGATGAGGTAGGCTGCTTCATCGTACGCGTTGTCCGAGCCGTGCCCGAAAAACAAACCGGCATCGTTGAAACGGCTGACGGCGAAACGCAGGATGTCGCGGACGGTGGTCAATTCTTGGGCTGCTTGGGTAAACATATTTATCAAAATCCTTAATGGTCGGAACACCGTCCTTCGGGCGGCGGAATCGGGAAGTCATTTATTGCAAAGCGGAGCGATTATAACAGAGGTCGTCTGAAAACATGGTTTCAGACGACCTCTTGGGTGCGGGAGCGGTTATTTTTTGCCTTTTGCCGCTTTCACATCTTTTTCGGTGATGGTGCCGCCGCCGTTATCAAATGCATTCATGATGTAGGTCGAAACTGCTGCTACGTCCGCTTCGTTGATGGCTGTTGCGGGCATGAAGCCGTTGTAGGGTTTGCCGTTAACCTTGATTGGGCCGTTGATGCCTTTGAGCATGCTGTTCAACAGTACCTGCGGTTTTTTCATGATGTAGTCGGAACGGAACAGGGGCGGGAACATTGCTCCTCTGCCTTCGCCTTTTTTACCGTGGCAGGCGGCGCAGTTGGTTTCGTAAATTTTCTGCCCTTGCGCCATCTGTGCGGCATCGGCGGCGAAGGTTGGGGCGGAAAAACAGGAGAGTGCGGCAAGTGTCAGGATGTGGATGGTTTTCATGGTTTGTCCTTGCAGATGGTCGGGATGTTTTTGTTTTAAAGGAATAGGGCAATCATACAATAAAGGTCGTCTGAAAACCTATCCTGCCGAAGCTTTTCAGACGACCTTAGATTTAAGTCAAAGAAACAACGGGGATGCTTCAAACCCATCCGCACAAATTGCGCCGCACCAAATCTGCCAGTGCGCCTATCCATTCTGCGCTGTCGTTCAGGCAGGGGATATAGCGGTATTCTTTACCGCCGGCGGCATGAAATTGTTCGCGCCCCATCAAAGCGATTTCTTCCATCGTTTCCAAGCAGTCTGCCATGAAGCCCGGACAGAAAACGTCCAATTTCGTTATGCCTTGTTTCGGCAGTTCGTCAAACAGAACCTGCGTACTCGGTTTAACCCATTTCGCCTTGCCGAACTGGCTTTGGAAGGAGACGATATATTCCTGCTCAGTCAGTCCCAAGGCTTCGGCAAGCAGTTTGGCCGTATGGCGGCATTCGTCGGGATAAGGGTCGCCCTCGTCGTACTGTTTCTGCGGTATGCCGTGAAAACTCAGCATCAGTTTTTCGCCGCGTCCGTGTTCCGTCCAATATGCCTGAATATGTTTTTTCATGGCTTCGATATAACCTGCATCCTCGTAGAAACGGGACACCGTGCGTATGCTGAGTTGGTTGCGCTGGCGCAGTAATTGCAAGAATACTTTATCCAAAGCCGCACCTGTGCTCGATGCCGCATATTGCGGGTAGAGTGGGACTACCAAAAGATTACCGATGCCTTGCGATTTCAATTCCGCCAAGACGTCGTCAACGCCCGGGTTGCCGTAAGTCATGGCGTAGCGGACGGTTATATCCGGCAGTAGTTTGCCCAAGGTTTCGGCTTGGCGTGCGGTATAAACCAATAAGGGTGAGCCGTCTTTAAACCAGATTTTTTCATAGGCGTGCGCGCTTTTTTTCGGGCGCAGCGTCAGTATCAGGCCACGCAAGATCGGTTGCCACAACAGCTTCGGCAGTTCCACTACGCGTTGGTCGGATAAAAAGTCGCGCAGGTAAGGTTTGACGGCTTGCGCGGTCGGAGCATCCGGTGTGCCGAGGTTAAGCAGTAGGACGGCGGTACGGTTTTGTTCGGTATAGGGGAGGGGAGGCTCTGGCAGGAAACGGGGCATGGTTTGTTTCTTTAATATTGAATGATTTTTTGTGTGAAAGGTCATCTGAAAAACAAAGGGAATAATCAAGTTAAACGTTTTCAGACGACCTCAATAAGCATAGTTCAATCTCAATCTACACCGCGGGCGCGGTTTTCATGGAATTGCGCCTGCCAATCGGCAAATTTTCCTTGCTCGATGGCTTCACGCATTTCCGCCATGATGACTTGGTAGAAATGCAGGTTGTGGATGGTGTTGAGTTGCGCGCCCAAGATTTCGCCGACGCGGTGCAGATGGTGCAGGTAGGCGCGGCTGAAGTTTTGGCAGGCGTAGCAGGTGCAGCTTTCGTCTATCGGGCGTTTGTCGAGCTTGTGTTTGGCGTTTTTGATTTTCAAATCGCCGAAACGGGTGAACAGCCAGCCGTTGCGCGCATTGCGGGTGGGCATGACGCAGTCGAACATGTCCACGCCGTGCGCCACGCCGTAAACGAGGTCTTCGGGTGTGCCGACGCCCATCAGGTAATGCGGTTTGTGTTCGGGCAGCATCGGTCCGACGGCGCGCAGCATGCGGTACATTTCGGGTTTGGGTTCGCCGACGGACAGTCCGCCGATGGCAAGGCCGGGGAAGTCGAATTGTTCCAAGCCGCGCAGTGATTCTTCGCGCAAATCTTCATACATCGCGCCTTGCACGATGCCGAACAGGGCATTCGGGTTCTTCAAATCTTCAAAGGCTTTTTTGCTGCGTTCTGCCCAACGCAGGCTCATTTGCAGGGATTTTTGCGCCTGTTCGTGCGTTGCTTCGCCGGGTGTGCATTCGTCCAACTGCATCACGATGTCGGAATTGAGTACGGTTTGGATTTTCATGGAGATTTCGGGCGAGAGGAAGAGTCTGTCGCCGTTGATTGGGCTTTGGAAGGTACAGCCTTCTTCAGTGAGTTTGCGCATGTCGGAGAGCGAGAAAACCTGGAAACCGCCCGAGTCGGTCAAGATGGGTTTGTTCCAGCCGATAAATTCGTGCAGACCGCCGAATTGTTCGATAACTTCCAAACCTGGGCGCAGCCATAAATGGTAAGTGTTGCCCAAAATAATTTGTGCCTTGATGTCGTGCAGGTTTTGCGGATTCATCGCCTTAACCGAGCCGTAAGTGCCGACCGGCATAAATACGGGTGTTTCGATTTTGCCGTGGTTCAGTTCCAGCGTGCCGCGTCGGGCATGACCATCTTTTTTATGTAAGGTAAATTTGAGCATAGGTTGTATCTATAAATGTAGGAAACGGCGTGCGAAGCCGCCGTGCAGTCAAACGATTGAGGTAAAAACGCGATTATAAAGGATTTTCATTGCAATAGCGGTGTTTGAATATTTCAGATGACCTTATTCGTATCGAGATGTTCACTGTTGAAAATGTTTCAAAAAAATCACAATGTTCCGACAATGTCGTCTAAAACCCCATTTTCATGCTTGCCATCGCGTCAAAGTATCGTCTATAATCCCAACCTTATTAAACAGGCACGTAGCTCAGTTGGTTAGAGCACCACCTTGACATGGTGGGGGTCGTTGGTTCGAATCCAATCGTGCCTACCAAATTTCCCAAACGGCATTTATGCCGTTATTTTTTAATGTTTTGGAGCTTTTTTGATGTTGAACATTACCTTGCCGGACGGCTCAGTCCGCCAATACGAATCGCCCGTTACCGTGGCACAGATTGCCGCGTCTATCGGAGCAGGTTTGGCGAAGGCGACGGTGGCGGGTAAGGTAAACGGCAAATTGGTCGATGCGTGCGATCCGATTACCGAAGATTCAACCGTCCAAATCATTACCCCGAAAGACCAAGAAGGCGTTGAAATCATCCGCCACTCTTGCGCCCACCTTGTCGGTCATGCGGTCAAGCAGCTCTATCCTAATGCAAAAATGGTTATCGGCCCCGTCATTGAAGAGGGCTTTTATTACGATATTGCAACTGAAAAACCGTTTACGCCTGAAGATGTTGCTGCCATCGAAGCGCGTATGAAAGAATTGATTGCACAAGATTATGATGTAATCAAAATCATGACTCCGCGAGCCGAAACCATCAAAATTTTCCAAGATCGCGGTGAAGAATATAAGCTGCGCCTGATTGAAGATATGCCCGAAGTTGAAGCAATGGGTATGTATCATCATCAGGAATATGTCGATATGTGCCGCGGTCCGCACGTTCCGAACACCCGCTTCCTGAAAAACTTCAAGCTGACCAAGCTGGCAGGTGCATACTGGCGTGGTGACAGCAATAATGAAATGCTGCAACGTATTTACGGCACTGCTTGGGCGACGAAAGATGAATTAAAAGCCTATATCCAGCGTATTGAAGAAGCAGAAAAACGCGACCACCGCAAATTGGGCAAGCAACTGGATTTGTTCCACTTGCAGGACGAAGCGCCGGGTATGGTGTTTTGGCATCCCAAAGGTTGGGCTTTGTGGCAGACTATCGAGCAGCATATGCGTAAAGAGCTGAATGCCGCCGGTTACAAAGAAGTCAAAACCCCCCAAATCATGGATAAAACCTTTTGGGAAAAATCCGGTCACTGGGATAACTACAAAGACAATATGTTCGTAACCAGTTCGGAAAAGCGCGAATACGCGGTTAAACCGATGAACTGCCCGGGACATGTTCAGATTTTCAATAACGGTCTGCGCTCGTACCGCGATTTGCCAATGCGTTTAGCAGAATTTGGTTCTTGCCATCGCAACGAGCCGAGCGGTGCATTACATGGACTGATGCGTGTCCGAGGTTTTGTACAAGACGATGCGCATATTTTCTGTACCGAAGATCAAATCGTCAGCGAAGCGCGGGCATTCAATGAATTGCTGGTTCGTATTTACAAGCAATTCGGTTTCCATGATGTGTCCGTCAAACTTTCACTGCGTCCTGAGAAGCGTGCCGGTTCAGACGACGTCTGGGATAAGGCAGAACAAGGCCTGCGCGAAGCATTGACTGCTTGCGGCGTGGAATGGGGCGAATTGCCGGGTGAAGGTGCGTTCTACGGACCTAAAATCGAATATCATGTTAAAGATGCATTGGGACGTTCTTGGCAGTGTGGTACGCTGCAACTGGACTTTGTATTGCCGGAACGTTTAGATGCAGAATATGTAACCGAAAACAATGACCGCGCCCGTCCGGTAATGTTGCACCGAGCCATTTTGGGTTCTTTGGAACGATTTATCGGTATTTTGATTGAAAACCATGCAGGTTCTTTCCCACTATGGTTGGCGCCGGTTCAAATGGTGATTATGAATATCACCGAAAATCAAGCAGATTACTGCCGTGAAGTGGCTGCCAAATTGCAGGCTGCTGGCTTCCGTGTAGAGCTGGATTTGCGTAACGAAAAAATCGGTTACAAAATCCGTGATAACAGCCAATACCGCTTCCCTTATCAAATCGTTGTCGGCGATAAAGAGAAGCAAGAAAACAAAGTGGCCGTGCGCCGCAAAGCAGAAGACTTGGGTTCTTTGGATTTGGATGATTTCATTGCACAACTGCAGCAAGAAATCGCGGACGCCCTCGTCAACCATTAATTTTTATAGGAGTATTCATCATCGCTCAAGAACGCGAAGCACGAATCAATGGCGAAATTACCGCCAAAGAAGTGCGTTTAATCAGTGAGTCAGGCGAACAGCTTGGTGTTGTGTCGGTTCGTGAAGCTTTGGCTATGGCCGAAGAGCAGGATGTGGATTTGGTAGAGATTTCCCCTACTGCCAAACCGCCCGTATGCAAACTGATGGATTACGGTAAATATAAATACCAACAAGCCAAGAAACGCGACGAAGCCAAGAAAAACCAGAAGCAGGTACAAATTAAGGAAATCAAATTCCGTCCGGGTACCGATGAAGGCGATTATCAAATTAAAATGCGCAACATCAACCGCTTCTTGGCTGACGGCGATAAAGTCAAAGTAACGCTTCGTTTCCGTGGTCGCGAAATGGCTCACCAGCAACTCGGGGCGCAACTTTTAGAGCGCGTGAAAGAGGATTTGGCGGAAGTGGCTCAAATCGAATCCTTCCCTAAAATGGAAGGCCGTCAAATGGTGATGATGATTGCACCGAAGAAAAAATAAAGTTATAATTCTCAGCTTACTCCGATTGCCGCTTCGGAGTAAGCTTTTGATTGGCGGCAAAAAACCGTGGCATTTTGGGTTCAAGTGTTTGAAACCAATGTTTTAAAACCCCCTGATGCCTTATCTAATAACGAATGGAGTTTTCCCATGCCTAAAATGAAAACCAAGTCTAGCGCGAAAAAACGCTTCAAAGTACTGGGTAACGGCGGTGTAAAACGCGCTCATGCGTTCAAACGCCACATCTTGACTAAAAAGACCACTAAAAACAAACGCCAACTGCGTGGTACCTCTATGGTAAACGATCGCGATTTGGCTTCTGTTGCTAAAATGTTACCCTACGCTTAAGGAGTTTAGAATATGCCACGCGTAAAACGCGGTGTAACCGCTCGTGCCCGTCACCAAAAAATCTTCGCGTTAGCCAAAGGTTACCGCGGTCGTCGTAAAAACGTATACCGCGTTGCCAAGCAAGCGGTAATAAAAGCCGGTCAATACGCATACCGTGACCGTCGTCAACGCAAACGCCAATTCCGTCAATTGTGGATTGTCCGTATCAATGCAGGTGCCCGTGAAAATGGTCTGTCTTACAGCAAATTCATGAACGGTCTGAAACGCGCCTCTATCGAAATCGACCGTAAAGTATTGGCTGATTTTGCTGTATTCGATAAAGCCGCTTTTGCACAATTGGTTGAGAAAGCTAAAGCTGCTTTGGCTGCTTAATCCAAAAAATTTAAAAAGGAAGCTACGGCTTCCTTTTTTCTTTGTTTGAATAAAGTCTATGTGATTGATTTTCTTTCTTTAAAGTCTATTTTTTTGAATTGATTTGCGCTAAAATACGCCGATTCTATCAAACGGATTGGCCGTAAACGATAAAAGGTCGTCTGAAAAGTTTGGCAATACCAAACCATACAGGCGACCTCATTGTTTCAGACGACCCATCATCAACCGACAGACGATAAACCACTATGGAAAATGTAAACCGTATCGTTGCAGAAGGTATTGCCGCAGTAGAAGCCGCGCAAGACTTCAACGCTCTAGAACAAATCAAAGCCCGTTATCTTGGTAAAACCGGCGAGTTGACCGGACTTCTGAAAACCTTAGGTCAAATGTCGCCTGAAGAGCGCAAAACCATAGGTGCGCATATCAATGAGTGCAAAAACCAGTTTCAGACGGCCTTTAACAATAAACGCGATGCCCTCAACGAAGCCAAACTGCAAGCCCAGCTTGCTGCCGAAGCACTCGATATTACCCTGCCCGGACGCGCGCAGGAAAATGGCGGTCTGCATCCCGTAACCCTGACTTTGCAGCGCGTGGTCGAACTCTTTCACGGTATGGGCTTTGAAGTGGCAGACGGCCCGGAAATCGAAGACGATTTCCACAACTTCCAAGCCCTGAACATCCCCGCAAACCACCCGGCACGCGCCATGCAGGATACGTTCTACGTTGAAAACGGCGATGTTTTGCGCACGCACACTTCACCGATTCAAATCCGCTACATGCTCGACAAAAAAGAGCCGCCCATCCGCATTATCGCCCCCGGCCGCGTTTACCGCGTGGACAGCGACGCTACGCACTCGCCTATGTTCCACCAAGCCGAAGGCTTGTGGGTGGAAGAGGGCGTAACCTTCGCCGATTTGAAAGCCGTGTTCACCGATTTTATCCGCCGCTTTTTTGAACGCGATGATTTGCAAGTACGTTTCCGTCCGTCTTTCTTCCCGTTTACCGAACCGTCCGCCGAAATCGACATCATGGGCGAAAACGGCAAATGGCTGGAAGTCGGCGGCTGCGGCATGGTGCATCCCAACGTGTTGAAAAACGTGAATATCGATCCCGAAAAATACACCGGTTTCGCCTTCGGCATTGGCCTCGACCGTTTTGCTATGTTGCGTTACAACGTGAACGATCTGCGACTGTTTTTTGATAACGATTTGAACTTTTTAAAGCAGTTTGCGAAATGATTATGCAGATTATCCGAAAATGAAAAAAGCAGCCTGCACTTGTTTTCAGGTAGCCTTTTCCATTGGAATGGAGTTAGAGCATGGATGACGGAAAACTAGGGTTTGTAGAATTAGCGGTGTTGGCAATGGAAATGGTGAATCGTCCGATAACGCCAACTGAATTGTGGGAATTTGTCTTACAGAATAAACTGCATTTTCAGTTAAAAACATTTGATGAGATAACGCAGACATTCTCGGGTAAAACGCCGTCTGCCACATTTAACGCACGGATTCGTACCGATAAAGAGCATTTTGTCGAGATCCCAAATACCAAGCCTAAGCAATACATTTTAAAACACCAGTTTAACCACGCCTCAAAGCAGCCTGTCTCCCTTACTCATACCAAGAAATCCACGTTCCACGAACGCGATTTGCACCCAGTTTTGGCACATTTTTTAAAACATAGTGATTATTTCCAAGCCTATCCCAAAACGATTTTTCACGAAGAAAGTTCCAAAGGGCAGAAAGGCGAAGATAAATGGCTGTATCCTGATATGGTGGCGGTGAATTTTGAATACGCTAATTACCAGAAAAACAATGTGTTGCCGTTTATTAAGAAATTTGATATTTCACCAATCAAGATTTTTTCGTTTGAGCTGAAAAAAGAATTAAATACTTCCAATTATAAGGAATATTTCTTTCAGGCGGTGAGTAATTCCAGTTGGGCGAATGAAGGCTATTTGGTGGCTTTACACATTAAACAGGATAGCCAGTTTATTGAGGCACTGCAAAAGCTAAGCCAGAGTTTTGGTATTGGGATTATCCATTTGAATATTGATAATATTGAGAAAAGTGTAATTTTGTCGCCTGCGAGATTTAAAGAGAAAATGGATTATTCGGTGGTGTACGAATTGGCGGATAAAAATCCCAATTTCGCACAATTTCTAAAGACTGTTACCGATTTTGAGCCACAATATCCTGCGCGATTTAGCAGTGAGTTCGATGAGATTTTGACGGTAGACAAGCTGCAAAAATATTTGGATACCATTACCATGTTGCAGGCTACTTTGAAATAAACGGCTGCAATCCCAAAGCAAAGGCTACCTGAGAGCATTGACTTCAACAAAGTAAAAGCAGCCTGCACATTTTCAGGTAGCCTTAAACGCCGTCTGAAAACAAAATCTGATAAAAAGTTAATTAGTTGATTGAGAACATAACATGCAATTCTCCTACTCATGGCTGAAAACCCAAGCCGATACCGAACTTTCCGCCGATAAGCTGGAACATCTGTTAACCATGTCCGGCTTGGAAGTGGAAGAAGCCGAGACTGCCGCGCCTGCGTTTACAGGCGTGGTGATTGCCGAAGTGAAATCCGTTGAAAAACATCCTGATGCCGACCGTTTGAACGTTACCCAAGTCGATGCGGGTACAGGTGAGTTGGTGCAGATTGTGTGCGGTGCGCCGAATGTGAAAGCGGGCGTCAAAGTGCCGTGTTCGTTGCCGGGTGCGGTGTTGCCGGGCAATTTCAAAATCAAGCCGACCAAGATGCGCGGCGTGGTGTCGAACGGGATGTTGTGTTCTACCGATGAACTCGGTCTGCCCGACGACGGCGTGAACGGCTTGCACATTCTGCCGCAAGACGCTCCCATCGGCGCAAATATCCGTGAGTATTTAGATTTGGACGATACGGTGTTCACGCTGAAAATTACGCCGAACCGTGCCGACTGTCTGAGCATCAAAGGTATTGCGCGTGAAGTGTCTGCGCTGACTGGCTGCGCGTTCAAGCAGCCTGCAATCCATGCCGCGCCAATCACAGGTAGCCGCAAACAGCCCGTGCAGATTGATGCGCCTGCCGATTGCGGCCGCTTTATCAGCCGCGTGATTGAAAACGTGAACGCGCGCGCCGCTACGCCGGATTGGATGAAGCAGCGTTTGGAGCGCAGCGGTATCCGCAGTATTTCCGCGCTGGTGGACATTGGCAATTATGTAATGCTGGAAATCGGTCAGCCGATGCATGTTTTCGATGCCGACAAACTTTCAGGCAGCCTGCACATCCGCCGCGCGCAAGAGGGTGAAACGCTGGAATGCCTGAACGAGAAAACCGTCTCTCTGTCTGAAAATACGCTGGTAGTGGCCGATGAAAAAGGCGCGTTGAGTTTGGCGGGTCTGATGGGCGGCGCAGCGAGTGCAGTTTCAGACGACACGCAAAATATCGTGCTGGAAGCGGCTTGGTTTGCGCCTGAAATCATTGCCGGCAAATCTCGCCAATACGGTTTTGGCTCGGATTCGTCGTTCCGCTTTGAGCGCGGTGTGGATTACCGTTTGCAGGCTGATGCTATCGAACGCGCTACCGAACTGGTTTTGCAAATCTGCGGCGGTGCGGCAGGTGAAATGGTGGAAGCGCAAGGCGAATTGCCTGAAGCGAAGCAGGTCGAATTGCGTTTGGGTCGTCTGAAAACCGTGTTGGGCGTGGATATTCCCGCCGAACAGGTGGAAACCATTTTGCAGCACTTGGGCCTGCAACCTGAAAAAACCGCGGAAGGCTTCCGCGTTACCGCGCCTAGTTTCCGTTTCGACATCGAAATCGAAGCCGATTTGATTGAAGAAATCGGCCGCGTTTACGGCTATGAAAATATCCCCGACGATTACACGTCAGGCCGTCTGAAAATGCTGGCGCTGCCCGAAACCCGCCGTCCGCGTTTTGCCGTTTACAACGAAATGGCGGCGCGCGGCTACCGCGAAGTCGTCAGCTATGCCTTCGTTGACGAGCAGTGGGAACACGATTTTGCCGCCAATGCCAACCCCATCCGCCTGCAAAACCCGCTGGCGGCGCAGTATGCCGTGATGCGTTCCACACTCATCGGCGGCTTGGTGGAAATTCTGCAAAACAATCTGAATCGCAAGCAAAACCGCGTGCGTGTGTTTGAAATCGCCCGCGTGTTCAGCAAAGGTTCAGACGGCCAGTTTGTACAAAACGAACGCATCGGCGGCCTGTGGTACGGCGCAGTCATGCCCGAACAATGGGGCGAGAAAACGCGCAACGCGGATTTTTACGACATCAAGGCCGATGTAGAAAATCTTTTGAAAAACAAAGCAGTTGAGTTCGTCAAAACCGAACATCCCGCCCTGCATCCCGGCCGCGCCGCCAATATCGTTTCAGACGGCCAGGTCATCGGTTTTATCGGCGAATTGCATCCGAAATGGCTGCAAAAATACGACTTGCCGCAAGCGCCGCTGGTATTTGAAATCGATATGGCCGCCGTGTTGGAACGCGAAAAAATGCGCTATCAGGCAGTATCGAAATTCCAGCCGGTGCGCAGGGATTTGGCGTTTGTTATGCCTGAAACCATGACCCATGATGATTTGTTGGCCGCATTGAAAGGTGCAGCAAACAAGTTGGTACAGGAAATCAGCGTATTTGACGTGTATCGCGGTACGGGCCTGCCTGAAGGGATGAAAAGCATGGCGGTCAAAGTAATTTTGCAGGATATGGAAAACACGCTGACGGATGAAACAGTCGAGCCGGTTATCGGAAAACTGATTGACGCGGCAACTGCTGCGGGAGCGCAACTTCGCAGCTAAAAAATAAATATTCGCTTGAATTTTAAATAGAAATTGGTAATAATCTGCACCTGTTACAACAGAAGGTAATAATATGACATTAACTAAAGCCGAATTGGCCGATATTTTGGTAGATAAAGTCAGCAATGTAACCAAAAACGATGCCAAAGAAATCGTCGAACTCTTTTTTGAAGAAATCCGCAGCACTTTGGCACGCGGCGAAGAAATCAAAATTTCCGGTTTCGGTAATTTTCAGTTGCGCGACAAACCGCAACGTCCCGGCCGTAATCCGAAAACCGGCGAAGAAGTACCGATTACCGCCCGCCGCGTAGTCACTTTCCATGCCAGCCAAAAACTCAAAGGCATGGTGGAGCATTACTATGACAAACAACGCTAATCCCGTTATTCCTGCAAAACGTTATTTCTCGCTAGACGAAATGTGCGAACTGGTGCAAATCAGCCCGTCACAATTTGCCCAGTGGCAACATGAGAACGGTATCGTTGTCGGTTACGGCGGCGATCGTTACACCCGTTCCGATGTGGTGAAACTGCTGAAGCTGAAAGATACCTTTGCGCCTTATGTCGACCGCTTCAGTCGTGATTCTTTGGATGCAAACGGTCATCCTGCTGCAAAAGCGGAAGAGGTTAAAGCCGGATTAAATTCTATATTGGCAGATTTGCAAAAAGCACTTGCTTAGTTTATTAGATAAACAGCCGCTTCCTTATCTAAGGGAAGCGGCTGTTTGTTTTTATGGATTTTGGGGCTTGCTGAGACCTTTGCAAAATTCCCCAAAATCC
>NZ_KV789531.1:20915-58914 GCF_001807625.1 Neisseria sp. HMSC03D10 | reverse complement strand
GTTGGGGGGAAAGGCTTTTTTGCAAAGGTCTCCGATAGAAAGTTCAAATATGAAAGGTCGTCTGAAACCTACATCGGGTTTTCAGACGACCTTTTTGCGTCAATCATTTTCGTGGACAAAATCCACGCTACGAAACCATGGCGCAAATGTTGCTAACAAATTTTGTAGCGTGGGCTTTGCCCACGAATCGCTAAATATTTCAGACGACCTTTCCTACACCTTCCCGCATCGGCAATATCAGGCTTCACTTCTGTCCGCTTTGTTCCACCTGCCGTTTGAAGCGTGTGCCTGCGGCGTGGTAGAAGGGGCGGGGGGAGAATTGGCGGGAGACTTGTGAGGCGAAGATGCAGGCGATGAGCAGCCAGAAGAGGAGGTTTTGTCCGCCGGTCATTTCCATCACCACGACTGCGGAGGTGAGCGGGGATTGGGTGGCGCCGGCGAGGAAGGCTGCCATGCAGAGGAGGACGAGGACGTGGGTGCCTTGGGCGAGTCCGGTGAGGGTGGCGATGCGTTCGCCCAAGACTGCGCCTATGGTCAGGGAAGGGGTGAAGATGCCGCCGGGCGTACCTGTCCAGTAGGTCAGGACGGTGGAGAACCATTTGGCGACGGCGAGTCCGGCGGGGGCTTCGTGGATGCCGCGCAGGGCTTGGGCGGCTTCGTGGTAACCTGTGCCGTAGGTTTTGCCTTGGTAAAGCGTGCCGATGGCGGCGAGCAGGATGCCGATGAGGGCGGCGGTAATCAGGGGATGGCGGCGGATGTGTTCGCGCCATTTTGCTGGGGCGAAGGCGGTAGCGCCGAGATACAGGGTGCGTCCGAACAGTCCGCCTGCGATGCCGCACGCGAGTCCGCAGCCCAATACCCAGCCGAGCATATTGTCGAGCGTGCCGCCGCTGAAGCCTGAGAAATAGGGGTTGTTGCCTTGGATGGCGACTTGGATGAAACCGGCGGCGAGGACGCCGAGCAGGATTTGCCGCTCCCAACGCAACATGACTTCGCGCCCGAGTTCTTCGATAGCGAAAATCACGCCTGCGAGCGGGGCGTTGAACGCGGCGGCAAGCCCGCCTGCCGCACCTGCGGCGATAAGGTCGTTTTCCTGCATGCCGCGGAATGCGAAGCCGTGTTTTTTGCACCATGCGCCCCACGCGCTCATGACTGCCGCGCCGACTTGGACGGACGGTCCTTCACGCCCGACGGATGCGCCTGCGCACATGGCGAGGAAGGTCAGCGGGATTTTGAGGAGGGTTTCGCGGAGGCGGATCAGGCGGGTTTTGTTGGCGCCGTAGGGCAGGGCGAGGCTGGCGAGCACTTGCGGGATGCCGCTGCCGGAGGTGTAGGGGGCGAAACGGCGGGTGATCCAGACGATGAGCGGCAGTCCGAAGGGTAGGGCGACCCAGGCAAACCAAGGATATTTTTGCACCAGCTCCGCATTCATTTCTAACGCGAAATCCGCCATCCAGGCAAACAGGAGGGCGGTCAGCGCGACCAATGCCGAACCTGCCAGCAGGAACAGAAAAGCAATGCTTTTACGCGAGATGCGGCGGGTTTGGCGGATTTTGTGCGTGATGTGGTAGGCGGGCGGTTTGGTCGGCATGGTATGCGGAAGTGTGGAAAAGGTCGTCTGAAAAGGGTTATTGCGGAAGGCGGTTCGCGAATAAGGTAAAAATAGCCCGTAAAGAAGGGCGGCAAGCGGGGTGAAAAACAGTCTGGGTTTTCGCGGGTAAAGCCCGCGTTACGGTTTTGCGCTTGGTCTAAAGGTCGTCTGAAACGGTTTTCAGACGACCTTTTTTCGTGCTGCCTTAACCTGTATTGCGCAAACCTTGTGCCACGCCGTTGATGGTCAGGTGCACCATCAGGAGAGTGTGCGGGTCGTGCGGGTCTTTGCGCAGGCGTTTGAGCATGGCGACTTGCAGGCCGTTGAGCGCATTCAGGTACGGAATCCGCAGGGCGAGCGAACGGGCGAGGCTGCGGTTGTCGCGCAAGAGTTCGTCGGTTTGCAAAAGGTCGAGCAGGGCTTTGCGGCTGCGTTGGTATTCTTCTTTAATCATGCCGAAGATGACGGCGGCTTTTTCGGGCGATTCGCTCAAGCCGGCGTAGTTTTCGGCGAGGGTGATGTCGGTTTTCGCCATCACTTGTTCCATATTGGAGAGCATGGCTTGGAAGAATGGGTTGTGCTGCGCGTGTTCCTGCAGGGCGGCGAGGGTTTCGGGTTTGCCTTCGCACAGGCTTTCCACCGCGCTGCCGAAGCCGTACCACGCGGGCAGCATGAGACGGTTTTGCATCCATGAGAACACCCACGGTATCGCGCGCAAATCCTGTATCCGTGCCAAGGTCTTACGGCTGGCGGGGCGGCTGCCGAGGTTGAGGGTGGCGATTTCCTGTATGGGGCTGGTTTGCAGGAAATAGTCGATGAAGTCGGGGTGGGTAATCAGCTCGCGGTAGTATTTGAACGATACGTCCGACAATGCCTGCATGAGCACGGGTTCGGGGTCTTTTTGATCGGGCAGCAGGCTGGCTTCGAGCGTTGCAGCGACGAGGGTTTCGAGGTTGCGCACGGCGTTGCCGGGGTCGGCATATTTGGCGGTGATGACTTCGCCTTGCTCGGTGATGCGGATTTGTCCGGCCACGCTGCCCGCCGGTTGGGCGAGAATGGCTTGGTAAGACGGACCGCCGCCGCGTCCGACGCTGCCGCCGCGACCGTGGAACAGGCGCATACGGACATCGTATTTTTTGAAGAGTTCGACCAAACCCAATTCCGCCTGATAGAGGCACCAGGAGCTGGTAACGTAGCCGCCGTCTTTGTTGGAGTCGGAATAGCCGAGCATGATTTCCTGAATGTTGTCGCGGCTTTGCAGCAGGTCGCGGTACCATTCGTTGCTGAACATGGTTTCCATGACGGGGCAGGCGTTTTCGAGGGCTTCGATGGTTTCGAAGAGGGGGACGATGTTGATGCGGCTTTGCGGTTTGCCGTTTTCAACCGTCAACAGACCGCTTTCTTTGAGCAGCAGCGCGAGGGCGAGCAGGTCGCTGGGCTGTTCGCAGTTGGAGATGATGCTTTGGGTAACGGCGTTTTCACCGAATTCGTCTTTGATTTTGCGCGCTTCGTTGAAAATCGCCATTTCGCGGCGGGTGTGTTCGCTGTAAGTGATGAACGGGCTGGACAGCGGCCGCTGGTGTTTCAACTCGCGCAGCAGGACGGTTTGTTTTTCCGTTTCGGAAAGGCTGCCGTAGTCTTCCAAACCGGCGTGCTTGAAGAGTTCGGCGACGACATCGGCGTGTTTTTCCGCGTGTTGGCGCAAGTCGAGCGGCATCATGTGGAAGCCGAACACGGAAACGGAGCGGATCAGGTCGGCGAGTCTGCCTTCGCCCAAAAGCGCGCTGCCGTTGTCGCGCAGGGAGCGTTGCAGCTTGTGGAGGTCGTCTGAAAACTCTTGTGCGGAGGCATAAGGCATCATGAAGCCGAATTTGCAGCCCATGCCCAAGCCGAGCGAGCGGGCTTTGCCCATGACGCGCGCCATAATGTAGGCGATGGCGCGGCGGTACGGCTCTTCGGTACGGGCGATTTCTTCGTCGGGCGATTCGTCCGACAATGCCATCACGTCGTCGTTGACTTTGACGCGGCGGACGGAAAGCGGCAGCTCGCGGTAGAGTTTGTCGAGTTCGCCGCGGTAAAAGCGGAACACCGCGTCGGCATGGCGGCGGAAAGCGAAACGCAGGGTCTCGGCGGAGACAAACGGATTGCCGTCGCGGTCGCCGCCTATCCAACCGCCGATTTTTAAGATGTCGGGCACGTCAACGTCAGGATAGGTCGTCTGAAATTCGCGTTCCATGCTGCGATAGAGTTTGGGCAGCGCCTCGAAGAAACTCATCGGGAAGATGGATACGCCGTTGTTGATTTCATCGTTGACGCTGAGTTTGTGGTGGCGCGTTTCGCTGGTTTGCCACAAGCCCAGCAAAATAGTGTCGATTTCGCGACGCAATTCCGCCAGCGCGTCGGCATGGGTGCAGCGTTCGCGGCGGGGCAGGAGGGCGCGGATGCGGCGGTTGAAGTTCAACACGGTTTGGCGTTGCACTTCGGTCGGGTGCGCGGTCAGAACGGCGGTAACATTGGTCGTATTTAATTGTTTTTGAACCGCCTTGCCGCCGATTTTCGCCGCTTTGAGTTTGCGTACCGTTTCCGCCAAGCTGCCTTCCGCGCCGCCGTGTCCCGCCTCTTCGTGGATTTGGCGGCGGCGTTCGTGGTGGACGTCTTCGGCGATGTTCAGAATCTGCGCAAACAGACCGCAGGCAAGTGTCAGGTCGTGGGTTTGCTGTTCGTCCAGTTGCGGCAAAACCTTCTCAATCAAAGCCGCGCTATCGTCCGAAGTGGACAACAGTTTGACCGTTTCCACCACCAAAGGCGAGGCTTCTTCGTGCAGAAGTTTGTATAAAGACTGTTTCAAAAATTCCGCGTCCGCCGCCAGAGCGGCGTCCTTGGGATTGTTCAGGATATGCAGTTGCATGATTTTCTCTCTTTATTTATTTATCTCAAAAACAAACGTAAAACATTGTATAGCAGGTCGTCTGAAACCGCCATCGGAAAAGGTGTTGCAAAACGCTGAAACTTGATGTAACCCGCGTCCGCACAAGCCAAGCCGTTAATTGCTTAACAAAGCCGCGCGTGCATTTCAGTCCGATTATTCTGCCGTTCGTATCCGCAGCATAGTCCGAAGCGCAGAAATCTCGTAAAATACTACGACATAAAATCCTATTTTCACGCAGGCACAGCATGTTTAACTTCAATTCCGTACGCGAAAACGACAAACGCCAACCCACCGTCCGCACCGCCGTAGCAAGCGGCTCCATCAATATGAGTACCTCCGCCATCAAAGTTTTGGCGGAAAACGCCACCCAAAACGCAGGCATCCTCAACGTCGCCCGTGTTGCCGCCGTCCAAGGCATCAAGCAGGTCGGACTGATTGTCCCGCTTTACCAACCCGCCGTCTTGCAACACGTCCGCGTCGATTTCGATGTTGATCTCGAACTCGCCTACGTCAAAGCTACCGTAACCGTCACTTCGGAAGGCGGCAAAAGCATCACGACCGAAGCCATTACCGGCGTCAACGTTGCCCTCATGTCCATCTACGACATGATGAAAGAAGTCGACCAGTCCATGATGATGACACGCATCCACCTCGAATCCGAAAGCGGCGGCGAACGCGGCCCGTTCGTATTTGACGATGCCTACGAAAACATCGATTTCTGATTGAACAAACAAAAAGGTCGTCTGAAAACCGGTTTGAGGTTTCAGACGACCTTTTTATTTACGCTAAAGCTTTGCTATGAAAAGCTTTCGGTCGATGAACTATTTCTGCCGGATACGGTCTTCTTTTGGCATTTCCGTATGCGGCAATGGTTTCATCAGGAATTGTTAGCATTTCAAAACTTCGTTATACTTAGAAAGTATTAGTTATTTTGTATTAATTTTATAGTAAATTCAAATCAAATAGGGGATACCTATGTCGTCATTCCCATGCGGGCAGGAGTTTTCTAATTTCAATCCACGATAAAACAACAGAGAGAATTTATGGACACATCCCAACCCGCTCCCCGTTCCGAGCAACAAGCGAACCGCCGCTATCTGACCGTGTGGCGGTGGCATTTTTATTTCGGACTTCTGGTCGCGCCCTTTCTGACCCTGCTTGCCGTAACAGGTCTGGGCATGCTTCTATTCGCCAACATCACCGGTAAAGAGGGCGAGCGCATACACGTTACCCCGCAGGCGCAGGTGCAGCCTTTGTCGGCGCAGGCGGAAGCGGCGCGACAGTCTGTGAACCCCGAAACCGCTTCGGTGGTGCAATATATCGCGCCGCGCGCCGACGATATGGTTGCCGTGTTCCGCGTAAACAACGACGACAAAGCGACCATGGTCGCCGTCGATCCTTATACGGCGAAAGTCGTCAATTCCATGCCGCGCAATGAGGGCTGGTATCACACGATGGATGGAATCCACGGCGATATGATGCTCGGCACGGCGGGCGATTATCTGATAGAAACCGCCGCGTCGTTGACTATCCTGATGATGATTACGGGGATTTATCTGTGGTGGGTGAAACAGCGCAGCCTGAAATCCATGCTTGTGCCGCAAGCGGGCAAAGGACGCTCGTGGTGGCGCAGCATGCACGGCGCATTCGGTACTTGGGTTTCTTTGATTTTATTGCTGTTCTGCCTGTCTGGTGTTGCTTGGGCGGGCATTTGGGGCGGTAAGTTCGTTCAGTCTTGGAGCCAGTTCCCCGCCGGCAAATGGGGCGTCGAACCGAACCCCGTATCCGTCGTGCCGACCCACGGCGATGTGCTGAACGACGGCAAAACCAAAGAAGTACCGTGGATTCTGGAACTCACGCCCATGCCTGTTTCCGGTACGACGAAGGGCGAAAACGGCATCAATCCGAGCGAACCGATGACTTTGGAAACGGTTGACCGCTTCGCCCGCGAAATCGGTTTCAAAGGCCGCTACCAGCTCAACCTGCCCAAAGGCGAAACGGGCGTGTGGACGCTGTCGCAAGATTCGATGAGCTACGACATGGTCAGCCCGACCGCCGACCGCACGGTGCACATCGACCAATACAGCGGCAAAATCCTGGCCGACATCCGTTTCGACGATTACAACTTCTTCGGCAAATTTATGGCGGCCAGCATCGCGCTGCACATGGGGACGCTGGGCTGGTGGAGCGTGCTGGCGAACGTCTTGTTCTGCCTGGCGGTTATCTTCATCTGCGTCAGCGGCTGCGTGATGTGGTGGAAACGCCGCCCGTCCAAAGCGGGCGGACTGGTACCTCCGGCGCAGAAAATCGAGCTGCCGGTATGGTGGGCAATGGCTGTGCCGCTTTTGATCGTGGCGGTATTGTTCCCGACCGCCATCGCCGCCATCGTCGTGATTTGGCTCTTGGATACGGTGTTGCTGTCGCGGATTCCGGTGCTGTCGAGGTGGTTCAAATAATGGTTTGAGCCGTTTCCCGCAAACCGATACGCAGCGTGGGCAGCACCCGTGAATAGGATGGGTTTGAAGGTCGTCTGAAAATCCGATTTTGGTTTTCAGACGACCTTTCCTTATTTTTATCCCGCGGTTTTCCTTTTCCGCCCGCTTCGGTATCATACCGCCTGTCTGTTTATCCCTGACGGAATCCCGATTATGTCTGACTGGTCCCTCCCCGATTTCGAACGCAAAATCTGCCCGCCCGAAGAATTGGCGCAACGTCTGCACACGCTTCCCCGCCCGCTGGTGTTTACCAACGGCTGTTTCGATATTCTGCACAGGGGGCATGTTACCTATCTGGCGCAGGCGCGTTCGGCGGGGGCGGCGTTGGTGCTGGCTTTGAACACGGATGCGTCCGTACGCCGTTTGGGCAAGGGGGACGACCGTCCCGTCAACCCGCTGGAAAACCGCGCGGCGGTGGCGGCGGCATTGGCAAGCGTGGATTTGGTCACTTGGTTTGACGAAGACACGCCCGCCGAGTTGATCGAGCAAATCAAACCCGACATCCTGATTAAAGGCGGCGACTGGCCGGTCGAAAAAATCGTCGGCGCGCAAGAAACGCTGGCGCGCGGCGGCAAAGTGTTTTCCATTCCGTTCCTGCACCAGACTTCCACCACGAAAACGCTGGAAAAAATCCGCGCAGCCGAGGGCGGCAAATGACCGCGCTGAAATTGCCGCACAGTCGGGTTTTGGCGGAACTCGCCGACGGTCTGCCGCAACACGTTTCCCATCTCGCGCGTATCGCGGGCGTGAAGCCGCACCAGCTCAACGGCTTTTGGCAACAGATGCCTGCGCACATCCGCGGACTGCTGCGCCAGCACGACGGGCAGTGGCGGCTCGTGCGCCCGCTTGCTTTGTTTAACGAAGAAGCCTTGCAGCGTTTGGGCGCGGAACGCGGTTTTCAGACGACCTTAGAACACGAATGCACGTCCAGCAACGACGAAATCCTGAATCTGGCACGCACTTCGCCCGAACAAGCCCATAAAGCGCTTTGCGTCGCGCATCTGCAAACCAAAGGCCGCGGGCGGCAGGGACGCAAGTGGACAAACCGGTTGGGCGAATGCCTGATGTTCAGCTTCGGCTGGGTATTCGACAAACCGCAGCACGAACTCGGCTCGCTCGCCCCCGCCGTCGCACTCGCCTGCCGCCGCGCTTTAGCCGCATCGGGTTTGGACATACAAATCAAGTGGCCGAACGATTTGGTCGCCGGCAGGGACAAACTCGGCGGCATCCTGATCGAAACCGTCCGCAGCGAGGGCAAAACCGCCGCCGTCATCGGCATAGGCATCAATTTCGTCCTGCCCAAAGAAGTCGAAAACGCCGCTTCCGTCCAAGCCCTCTTCCACAACGCGCAGCTTGCCCGCGGCACCGCCTCCGTACACTGCATTCCCGCTTCAACGCTGTTGGACAAATTGTTGGGCGAACTCAATGCCGTGCTGACGCAATACGCGCAAGACGGGTTCACCCCCTTCCTCGAAGAATACCAAACCGCCCACCGCGACCACGGCAGACCTGTCCTGCTCCTGCGCGACGGGCAAACCGTAAGCGAAGGCACGGTACTTAACGTCGATGCGCAAGGCGCGTTGCACCTGATGACAGCCGCAGGCGAACAAACCGTCGTCAGCGGCGAAATCAGCCTGCGCCCCGACGACACCCCCCGCGCCGCCGCGCCGCGCCCGCCCGAACGCCTCCTCCTGCTCGACGGCGGCAACAGCCAGCTCAAATGGGCATGGGTGGAAAACGGCGTGTTCAACGAAGTTACCCGCGCGCCGTACCGCGACTTGAGCAGGCTCGGCGAAGAATGGGCAGCGCGTTCAGACGACCGCACCAGCATCATCGGCTGCGCCGTGTGCGGCGACCTCAAAAAAGCCCTGGTCGAAGCCCACCTGACCGCACCCGTCCGCTGGCTGCCCTCCATGCCGCAGGCGCTCGGCATCCGCAACCACTACCGCAACCCCGCCGAACACGGCTCCGACCGCTGGTTCAACGCCTTGGGCAGCCGCCGTTTCAGCCAAAATGCCTGCGTCGTCGTCAGTTGCGGCACCGCCGTAACCACCGACGCACTCACCGAAGACAACCATTACCTCGGCGGCACCATCATGCCCGGCTTCCACCTCATGAAAGAAGCCCTCGCTGCCAAAACCGCCAACCTCGACCGCCCCGCCGGCAAAGTGTACCCCTTCCCCACCACCACGCCCAACGCCATCACCAGCGGCATGATGGATGCCGTTTGCGGCGCCGTCATCATGATGCACGGGCGGCTGAAACAAAAAACGGGCGAAGGCAAACCCGTTGACGTCATCATCACCGGCGGCGGCGCAAGCAAAGTCGTCAACGCACTGCCCAAGCAGTTTGTTTTGGACAATACAGTAAAAATTGTAGATAATCTCGTCATTTACGGCTTATTGAACTGGGTCGCGCAAGAGCAGGAACAGCCTGATAAATTGCCCGAATAAGCAGCCATACCGTAGCGCAGATTCAAAAAGGTCGTCTGAAACGCAACACCGCTTTTCAGACGACCTTCAGACGCAGCAAACTTCAGCGGGTTGGCTTTGATGCCGATCCGCCACAACCAATAACAACACAAAACCGCCCGCACACCGCAACGGCAACCGAACACAAAAAAGGAAAACAACTCATGAAATGGCTTTTCGCCGCCCTCGTGGCACTCAACATCATCGTCTTCGGCGGCATGATTACGCACCGCCTCAACAACGCCAAATCCCCCAACGCCGCGCCCGTAGAAGGCGGCGCCCACGAACTCGCCCAACCTGAATCCCTGCGCCCGCAGCAAGCCCCCGCGCCTGCCGACAACGCACAACCCGACTGGCTGCAAACCGACGAAACACAAGCCGACCTGCCCGAACCCGAATCCGAAGAAGCCATAGCCGAACGCAAGAAAAAAGAAGAAGAGGAACAGGCGCGCCGCGAAAAAGAAAAAAAAGAACGTGAAGAAAAAGCCCGCCGCGAAAAAGAAAAAGCCGCCGCCGAAAACACCAATCCGAATGCTGCCGCCAACGAAAATCCCGCCGCCAAAAACGCATCCGCCGCCCGCCAATGTACATCTAACGCCAGCGTTACCCTGGACGAAGACGACTACCACCGCATCAAAGGCCTGCTGACCCGTTGGCCGCATGCCGCCAGCCGCACCGTAGAAAAACGTGGCGTATCGAAAGACCACGCCGCCAAAACCTTCCGCGTCGTACTGCCCGCCGACAGCGAAGCCATGAACCGCCTCGAAGCCCTCGGCAACAAAGGCTTCAACGGCACGCTCCACAACGGCGAAATCAGCCTCGGCGTCATGAAAAGCCGCTCCTCCGCCCAAGTCCTCATCTCACGCCTGTCCGCAGCAGGTTTCGGCGGCGCACGCATCGTCGAACAAGACGACAAAGGCAACGCCGCCGACAGCACCCTCAGCGTCTCCCGCATGACCGTCATCTTCATGTCGGTCGATGAAAAAGACGCACAAGAAATCCGCAACATCGTCGGCCGCTACGGTAGCCTGAATATGAAAACCTGCAAATAAAACCCAAAGGTCGTCTGAACGTTTTCAGACGACCTTTTTACAGAAATATAGCCCATTCAAACCGTGAAAGTTCCTGCTTTCCTTCCTGCTTGGGTGGAAAAGGAGGTGAGGGTATTTTCTAAATCAATCCATTTCGGGCGTGAAAGCTTTGCCGAATGCCTGAAACCGTCAATCCTCAGGAGTCCGTATTTATGAAACCCTTAATCTTTTTACTTCCCGCCGTGTTATCCCTGCATGCTGCCGCACAGAACTACGTCATTGCTGACGACCGGCTCAGTAGCGGGGTGTTGACGCTTGAGGGCAGCAGTTTTTCCGTCAGTACCGTCAATCCAAACGGCAATGTGTGCGATTACGAAGGCATCGTTCGCAATCGTATTGCCAGCGACGGGGAGGGCTGTGTCGTGCATTTCAGTTT
Source organism: Neisseria sp. HMSC03D10 (assembly GCF_001807625.1). Classification (NCBI taxonomy): domain Bacteria; kingdom Pseudomonadati; phylum Pseudomonadota; class Betaproteobacteria; order Neisseriales; family Neisseriaceae; genus Neisseria; species Neisseria sp. HMSC03D10. Next base: position 47,961 of record NZ_KV789531.1, on the reverse strand, counting down.
CAAGCGCGACAGTGTGCGTTTGGACATCCCTGAATCCGCCCGAGAAGCCTGTCAAAGCTATTGCGGGCATAACGCTTTTTTCGACAGGGTTTATGACAAAATGCCGACGGCTTGTGCACCGAAATATGCAGAGGCGGCGGAGCGGCGTTTCCAGGCAGCCTATCGGGACAAACGTTTCCGAGAGGCGGCAAACCTCAAGCGGCAATATCTAAACCAGTGTGGCAGATTCCTCTATCTGACCGATTGGATGCGGGTTTTGAATGACTTGGCAGTCAGCTTTAAAAATGCCGGAGATAAAGCGGCCTGCCGCAAAACGCTTGCCCCATTGTCCGAATGGCTGCGGGATTATTGGCCAAATTACATCAACGAAACAGATTACAAACGCGAAGCGTCTGCGGCAAGGTTTAACTTGAAACAGTGTGAAGCGGAATAAAACGAAATTCGCCCAGTATTTTCATATGATGGCCGATATGGTTATCTGTGGTATAAAAAGCCATAATATTTCTTAAATATTAAAAAATAGATATTTTATTCTAAAAAATCTAATTTAAAATTATATTGTTTTAATAAAAATCTATTGCTACATTCATAAAAAATCACGGGGTCGTCTGAAAAGCGGTTTTTCAGACGACCCCGTGTGCTAAACTTCGTTAAATACACACAAAACAGGCAAAGCAATATGTTTACATTCAAATCACTGCTCGATATGCCGCGCGGAGAAGCTCTTGCCGTCGTCGTGGCGTTAATCGGGGCGATGGGTTACACCATCATTTCGCTGGGCTGGCTGCCCCATATGTCCATCATTGCCGCCATTACCGTCCTTATCCTCTACGGTCTCGCGCGCGGGTTGAAATATAACGACATGCAAAAAGGCATGGTCGGCGCGGTGGGGCAGGGCATGGGCGCGATTTACCTGTTTTTCTTCATCGGGCTGATGGTCAGCGCGCTGATGATGAGCGGCGCGATTCCGACGCTGATGTATTACGGTTTCGGGCTGATTTCCCCCACTTATTTCTATTTCTCCGCCTTTGCGCTCTGTTCCGTCATCGGCGTGTCCATCGGCAGCAGTTTGACCACTTGCGCCACCGTCGGCGTTGCTTTCATGGGTATGGCGGCGGCGTTTCATGCCGATTTGGCGATGACGGCGGGTGCGATTGTTTCCGGCGCGTTCTTCGGCGACAAAATGTCCCCGCTCTCCGATACTACGGGCATTTCGGCTTCTATTGTCGGCATTGATTTGTTCGAACACATCAAAAATATGATGTACACCACCATTCCCGCGTGGCTCATTAGCGCGGCATTGATGCTGTGGCTCTTGCCCAATGTTGCCGCCCACGATTTGAACAGCGTCGAATCCTTCCGCAGCCAGCTCGAAGCGACGGGCTTGGTGCACGGCTATTCACTGATTCCGTTTGCGCTGTTGGTCGTGCTGGCATTGTTGCGCATCAACGCCGTTGTCGCCATGCTCTTCACCATCCTCGCCGCACTTGCGGTAACTTATTTCCACAGCACGCCCGACTTGAACCAGCTCGGCGCATGGTTTTACGGCGGCTACAAACTCGAAGGCGAAGCGTTCCAAGACATCGCCAAACTTATTTCGCGCGGCGGTTTGGAAAGCATGTTCTTCACGCAAACCATCGTGATTCTCGGCATGAGTTTGGGCGGATTATTGTTTACGCTCGGCGTGATTCCGTCGCTGCTGGACGCCATCCGCGCGTTCCTGACTACCGCCGGACGCGCCACCTTCAGCGTTGCCGCTACCTCGGTCGGCGTGAATTTCCTCATCGGCGAACAATATTTGAGTATTTTGCTTTCCGGCGAAACCTTCAAACCTGTGTACGATAAGCTCGGACTGCATTCGCGCAACCTCTCTCGCACGCTGGAAGACGCGGGTACGGTCATCAATCCGCTCGTTCCGTGGAGCGTCTGCGGCGTGTTCATCAGCCACGCCCTCGGCGTACCCGTCTGGGAATACCTGCCTTATGCCTTCTTCTGCTATCTGAGCCTGATTTTGACGCTGCTGTTCGGTTGGACAGGTTTGACGTTGAGCAAGAAAGAAACCGCGTAAAGCGGCGGGATAGAAAGGTCGTCTGAAAACCTTCGGTATGGGTTTTCAGACGACCTTTTTTTATAGAAATGCTCTGACGGAATAGATGACGGCTTATTTGGGATTTTTCTCGATCAGGGCGACGAGTTGATCGATATAGCCTTGGACGAAGCTGCGTGCCGATTCGATGAGTTTGCCGTTGTCGTCAAACAGGGTGGGGGAGTTGCCGAGGAAGACTTCGGGCTGTCCGGTCAGCGGCATATTGAAGTAGGACAAGGCAAGGCGCAGGTTTTTTTGCGAACTGTAACCGCCCATTTTACCGACGGAATGGCTGATGATGCCTGCAGGCGTGTTTTTCCATGCGACGTCGGCGTTGGGCTTGGAGCCGATGTCTACCGCGTTTTTCAGACAGGCGGGGACGGTGCGGTTGTTTTCGGGGGTAACGAACAATACGCCGTCGGAAGCTTTGATGGTTTCGCGGAAGGCGGTATAGCTTTCGGGCGTGGGGAAGTCGGTTTCGGCGGGGTCGTCGTAGTCGAAATTGTAGAGCGGCAAGCCGCCGATTTCGACGATTTGGGCTTCGTAGCCTTCGGGGAACATGGGGATGACGTTTTGTGCCACTTTGCGGGCGAACGATCCTTTGCGCAGGCTGCCTACTAAAATGCTGACTTTTTTTGCCATAAATTTTCTCCTGATTGTGTAAAAATAAAAACGATTCGTAAATTCATTTTAAAATGGGCGCGGATAACGGTCAAGATTAGGGCATCGCGTTAAGGCGGCTTTATCTACGGGCAGGTCGTACACGCTGAGATTTCGTTTCTTTGCGGTTGTTATGGGAATTTTGATAAAAATTCAGTTGCTTGAAGACATATCGACAGATGGAAAGCCTTGTTTTTTTCGGATTCACTGTATTCCTTGGGCAACAGTTTTAATTAGATATATAACTTTAGTAATTGTTTTATTGCGTGCGAATTGAAACTTACGCATAATGTAAAACATATGCAATATGGGATGGATTTTTAGGTTTGAGAGGCATCCCACATCGAGCATCAATAAAGAAAAAAGAGGGAAAAATCATGTCATTAGACTGGTGGAAACGCGAATTGTTCGGCGGTTGGACGCATTTCGAAGCGGTGTGGCTGCTGATGTTTTTGGGAATACAGGCGGTCGTGTTCGTCTTCAATCCCGACTCATGGCTGGCGAGCATTGCGGCGGTAACGGGCATTTTGTGCGTCGTCTTCGTCGGTAAGGGCAAAATCAGCAATTATTTGTTCGGGCTGATTTCCGTATCGCTGTATGCTTATGTTTCTTATACGTTTAAGCTCTACGGCGAGATGATGCTGAATTTATTGGTATATGTGCCTGTCCAGTTTGTCGGTTTCGCTATGTGGCGCAAACATATGGCGCTGGGCGAAACGGCGGAAACGGAGGAAGTGAAGGCGAAGGCGTTGACGGTCAGACAGTGGCTGCTGGTGGTTGCCGCATCTGTCGTCGGAACGTCGGTCTACATCGAATGGCTGCACCACTTAGGCAGCGCGTTGCCGACCCTCGACGGCGTAACGGTCGTCGTGTCGATTGTAGCTCAGGTTTTGATGATTCTGCGCTACCGCGAGCAATGGGCATTGTGGATTGTGGTCAATATCCTGACGATTTCGCTGTGGGCAGCGGCATGGTTCAAAAATGGAGAAACGAGCCTGCCGCTTTTGCTGATGTACGTCATGTATTTGTGCAATTCGGTTTACGGCTATATCAACTGGACGAAGCTGGTAAAACGGCATTCGGGAAAATAATCATCAAGCTTCAAAGGTCGTCTGAAAATCCGGTATCGGGTTTCAGACGACCTTTTGCATATTCGTACTAAAATCCATATTCCTAAAATATTTCAATATATTGATATTAACGCTTCCGATATTGACTCAGACAATATGGCTCACGAATACCACGCCGAAAATCCCGACTTCCCCTCTAAAACCATTGTGGCGACGCTGTTTATCGGCGCGTTTTTCATCATACTCCTGCTTAACCCGAATATCTTGCATTTTGCTTTCAATCCAAAACGTAGCATTCTGTCGCGTTACAAACCTTCATAAATGCTTAGACAGGCATCATGTCTGTCTGAATCATCCTTCAAATTAAGGAAAAATTTAGCTGACTAAATAAAATCTTACAATTATAATAAAAAAACTTAACTTTCTCTAATAACAGATAAGCTATGGATTATCAAAAAATCAGCCGCAAACTCGAAATTTTAGCCGATGCCGCCAAATATGATGTTTCCTGCTCGTCGAGCGGCGGTTCGCGCGGCAACGGCGGGCAAGGCTTGGGCAACTCTTCGCGTGCGGGCATCTGCCACAGTTTCACTGAAGACGGCCGCTGTGTATCGCTGCTGAAAATCCTGCTGACCAACCATTGCATCTACGACTGCGCTTATTGCGCTTCCCGCCGCAGCAACGATATTCCGCGCGCGGCGTTTACGGTCGATGAAGTGGTGGATTTGACCATGAGCTTTTACCGCCGCAACTATATCGAAGGGCTGTTTTTGAGTTCCGGCATCTTCAAAAACGCCGATTACACCATGGAACGCTTGGTGCGGATTGCTAAAAAACTGCGCGAAGAACACGGATTCCACGGCTACATCCACCTCAAAACCATTCCCAAAGCGTCTGCCGAAATTCTGCACGAAGCCGGGCTGTATGCCGACCGCCTCAGCGTCAACATGGAAATTCCCACCGTTTCCGGCCTCAAGCTGCTCGCGCCCGAAAAAAACCACAGCGATATGACGCAGCCGATGGCGTTTGTCCGCAACGAAATCACCGCCTTTGCCGACAGCCGCAAAACCATCAAATCCACGCCCAAGTTCGCCCCAGCAGGGCAAAGCACACAGTTTATTATCGGCGCGGCAGGCGAAACTGACCGCCAAATCATCCGCGCCGCTGGCGGGTTTTACCGCCATTACGGTCTCAAACGCGTGTATTACTCGGGCTATGTACCGGTATTGGAAGACAAACGCCTGCCGCCTTTATCGACACAAGTGCCGCTGCGGCGCGAAAACCGGCTCTATCAGGCAGATTGGCTGATGCGTTTTTATGGCTTTTCCGATCATGAAATCTTAGACGAACAGCAACCTTTTCTCGACTTGGATTTCGATCCCAAGCTCGCTTGGGCGCTGCGCCACCGCGAATGGTTTCCCGTGCCGCTGCAACACGCACCGCTTGAAACCATCTTGCGCGTACCCGGCATCGGCGTGAAGTCCGCCCGCAAAATCGTGCAGGCGCGCCGCTTCCGCATGATTACCATGGCACACCTGCGCAAAATGGGCGTGGCACTAAACCGCGCACGCTATTTCATCACCCTGCCCGAACCCAACCGCTACGCCGACCTAATCGACAGCCCGCAACTGCGCGGCCTGCTTTTACAAAACACACGCTCCAAATTCAGCCAAAGCGATGCCGTGCAAACCGATTTGTTCGGTTGATAACGAAAAGGTCAACATTATGCAAATCACTTTGCACTACGACGGCAGCTTCGACGGCCTGTTAAGCACCGTGTTTCATGTTTACGCCTGTAAATACGCTCCTGAAAACGTGCATATTACCCATGATGCTCAGGATACGGATTTATTCAGCCGCAATGAAACCGTTGCTTCGTCCCCCGAACGCGCCCAGCGCGTTTTCAAACGGCTCGAACAGCAAATCGGGCGCAGCGGTATGGTCAAACTGCTGTATGGTTTTTTAATCGCCCTACCTGAGATGCCCGACACTTTTCTGCGCATCGTCAGCCTGATGCTTGCCCGCCCGATGCGCAAAGACGTGCTCTGCGATTACGGTCTTTACGATGTGATGCAATGGGCGCAATGGGTGAAAACCGTCGGACATGAAAAACACCGGATGGAAGCGTTTGTCCGTTTTGAAGAGCTGGCAGACGGTCTGTATCTCGCGCGTATCGAACCTCAATACGACGTATTGCCTTTGATTACACGCCATTTCCGCAGCCGTTACCCGCAACAGCAATGGGCGATATTCGATATGCAGCGCCATTATGGCATCTTAAGCGACACGAACGGCCTGCACGCAATCAACGGGCTTGAAGCCGACCGCATCCAAACATCGTATGCCCAAAACGAACGCAGTTACCAAGCCCTTTGGCAGGACTATTTCAACAGCAGCAATATTCCATCCCGACGCAATCCCCGGTTGCACCGCCAACAAATGCCGCAGCGCTATTGGAAATACCTTACTGAAAAACAACCTGCTGTTTTAAAATAAAAAATTTCTGTCGAAAACAGGTTCGGACAGGCTTTATAGCGAATAAACTTATTACTTATCTTGAGGCTGACATTTCTCAGCAGGAGGCCATGCGGCCCTGGATAACTGCTCCTACTCATCGAGTGTATGCCCAATAATTTTATTGTCGCGTTGTAGTTTCAGATGACCTCGGTGCATTAAATGTTCGGGGTAGGAATTTAGGTGAATTTTGTAGAGATCTCAATAAGTATCAAGCTTCAAAGGTCGTCTGAAAATCCGGTATAGGGTTTCAGACGACCTTTTGTATATCCATGCTAAAATCCGTATTCCTCAAATATTTCAATATGATGTTATGCGCGCTTCCGATATTGGCACAGATGATACGGCTCACGAATACCATGCCGACAATCCCGATTTTCCTGCCAAAACCGTTGTGGCGACGCTGTTTATCGGCGCGTTTTTCGGCTATCTCAACGACACGCTTTTAAATGTTGCGCTCACGCCGATTATGAAGGATTTCGGTGTCGATAAGACCACCGTCCAATGGCTGACGACGGGCTTTTTGCTGGTGATGGGCGCGTTCACGCCGATTACGGCGGGCGTGATTCAATGGTTTGAAACGCGCAAGATGGTGTTGTTTACGCAGGCGACGTTTCTGGCGGGTTCGCTGATTTGCGCGTTTGCGCCGACTTTCGGGATTCTGGTCGTGGGGCGGATGGTGCAGGCGGTGTCTGCCGCGTTTTTCGTGCCGCTCCTGTTTAACGGCATTTTGTCGATTTACCCGCCGAACAAACGCGGAACGGCAATGGGTGTGATTACCATGATGTTCACCGCCGCGCCCGCGATAGGGCCGACGCTGTCGGGCATCATCATCGACCACACGCATTGGCGTGTGCTGTTCGGCTTTACCGCGCCGTTTATGCTGGCAGCGATGGCGTTGGTGGGCAAGTATCTGACGGTTAATTTGAGCACCATCAGCCGTCCGAAGATTGATATTTTGTCTGCCGTACTGTCGATTGTTGGCTTCGGCGGGCTGGTGTATGCGAGCAGTAATTTCGCCAGTCTGCCGCTGGCGGAATTTATCCTGCTGTTTGCCGCCTCTGTCGCGCTGGTGGGCTGGTTCGCATACCGCCAGTCCCGCCTGGCGACGCCGCTGCTGAACCTTCGGGCGTTTGAGTATAAGCAGTTCCGCCACTGCGTCGTGATTCTGGCGGGCGCGGTGTTCCTGTTTTTAGGTTTGGAACTGATGATGCCGATGTACACGCAGCAGGTGCTGATGCTGACAGGCACGGCGACGGGGCTGATTCTGATGCCCGCGAGTATCGCCCAAGCGGTTGCCGCGCCTTTGTTCGGAAAACTGTTGGACAAGAAGGGCGGACGGTTTGTCGTGTTGCCCGCCACGGTGATGCTGACGGTGTCGCTGGCGGTGTTGTGGCTGTTTTTGCGGATTGACACGCAAGTCATGATGCTGACCGCCATGTTCACGCTGATGGCGGTGTCCGTCTCCGCCTGCGTAACGGGCGAAACCCACGGCTTGAACGCGCTGCCGAAAAAACTCAATCCCCACGGCGCGGCGATTCTGACCACCATCAACCCGATTGCCGGCGCGATTGGCGCGGCATTTTTCGTCGGCGCGACCAATATCGGCGAGAAACTGTCCTCCGCCGCCTCGCCGCAACAGGCCATGCTCGACGGCATCCATCTGGCGATGGGCAGCGCGCTAGTGTTGGGCGCGGTGATGGTGTTTTTCGCCATGCGCCTGAAACGGCATCAGACAGCGTCGTAACGCGTACCGGGAATGTGTGAAAAGGTCGTCTGAAACCATGTGTTTATAGGTTTCAGACGACCTTTTATGCTTTATGGTGGATGAACATGAGTCCGAGATAAGCAAACAAATTCCCTTTAAATACAAAAACTTTTCCTGACAGGTAAGTTCGGGTCGGGGCGATAGGTAAGGCGCGTGATACTGCTGCGGATCGTAGCGTGGGCTTTGCCCACGGGATTGATAGCTTGGTTTCCGAGTCGGGAGATATATGGCGTTTTTTTCGTGGGCAGAGCCCACGCTACGGCTGGGGTGAGGTCGTCTGAAATCATAGGGTTACGATTTTCAGACGACCTTTTTATATTTAAAACTACACATGACTACATTTTTAAATATTGTTATTGTTGTTTTTAAATCAGAGTGTTGTTCTGATTTTGGTCGTCTGAAAGTGAGTGGGTGCAAAATCTGGTGGTTTGGGCGGTGAGGATGCCTATTTTCGTGCTTGAATAAAAATTCCTGATAAATGAATTAATTATATTTGTTTTTGAGATGGATTGTTTAAAAACGTTCTGATTGGTTGATAGCGATGTAGGCTTTTTCAGCTAAGGGTTTGGGGTGTTTTGAGGCGGGAGTTTGGGGTTTTGTTTCTGAAGTATTGTTTATTAATGATTGAATTTTTTAAAAATATTTTAGAAAAAGTGTTTGACAGCCTGAAAATTATTTTTTAAATTTGTCCATACTTATAAAAACTACATAGCACTACAAAGGAACCCTATCATGAATCTGTACCAAACTTCTCCGTCTTGTTATAGATCCTCTTCTATCTCTGCCGCATCCGTCGTCGTCTGCTTTTGGGTAGTCGCGGCGGTCTGACGGCTCTTCGCCCGAATCGGGATTTCCGCATTTCTGCGGACGGTTTGGGTTTTGAAAATTCTGTCTTTCCAGCTTTATTTCCTTTCCGAATTTAAAAATTATTAAAAATTTCATATACCTCCACCTTAGCCGAATTGTTTGTATTGAAGTTGTTAACTGATTGTTTTTATTGATTTTGATTTTTCAGACGACCTGGTAGGTTTGGGTTTTGAAAGGTCGTCTGAAAACGGTTTTGAAACCATTGTTTCTTTTTGAACGGTTCGTTTCAGTTTTGCGGAAACTGGGCCGCTGAGTCGATACTGAAAAAAATCTAATCTACAAAGGAGAAATACCATGAGCCAACTTTCTGCCGGCACCCGTTTCCGCCAAGCTGTGAAGGAGTCGAATCCTCTTGCCGTGGTCGGCTGCGTGAACGCTTATTTTGCGCGGCTGGCGACGCAGAGCGGGTTTAAGGCGGTTTATCTGTCGGGCGGCGGCGTGGCGGCCTGTTCGTGCGGGATTCCGGATTTGGGCATCACCACGATGGAAGATGTGCTGATTGATGCGCGGCGGATTACGGACAATGTGGATACGCCTTTGCTGGTGGACATTGATGTCGGCTGGGGCGGGGCGTTCAATATCGCGCGCACGATTCGCAACTTCGAGCGTGCGGGCGTGGCGGCGGTGCATATCGAAGATCAGGTGGCGCAGAAGCGTTGCGGGCATCGTCCGAACAAAGCCATTGTTTCTAAAGATGAAATGGTTGACCGCATTAAAGCCGCCGTCGATGCGCGCGTGGATGAGGATTTTGTGATTATGGCGCGGACGGACGCGCTGGCGGTGGAAGGTTTGGATGCCGCCATCGAGCGGGCGCAGGCTTGCGTGGAAGCGGGTGCGGACATGATTTTCCCCGAGGCGATGACGGATTTGGCGATGTACCGGCAATTTGCGGACGCGGTGAAAGTGCCCGTGTTGGCGAACATTACCGAATTCGGCGCGACGCCGCTTTATACGCAGCGCGAGCTGGCGGACAACGGCGTGTCGCTGGTGCTGTATCCGCTCTCGTCGTTCCGCGCCGCGAGCAAGGCCGCGCTGAATGTTTATGAGGCGATTATGCGCGACGGCACGCAGGCGGCGGTGGTCGATACCATGCAGACCCGCGCCGAGCTTTACGAGCATTTGAATTATCACGACTTCGAACAGAAGCTGGATAAATTGTTTCAGAAGTAAAAAACCGTTTTCAGACGACCCCCAACCTTGAATAGGTCGTCTGAAAACACAAAACCCATAAAACACAAAGGAGAAATACCATGACTGCAACCACCGAAACCCCGACCTTCAAACCGAAAAAATCCGTAGCACTTTCCGGCGTGGCGGCGGGCAATACCGCGCTGTGTACGGTCGGCCGCACGGGCAACGATTTGAGCTACCGCGGTTACGACATTCTCGATTTGGCGCAGAAATGCGAGTTCGAAGAAGTCGCCTACCTGCTGATTCACGGTCATCTGCCCAACAAATTCGAACTCGCCGCCTACAAAGCCAAACTCAAATCCATGCGCGGCCTGCCTATCCGCGTGATTAAAGTGTTGGAAAGCCTGCCTGCGCACACGCACCCGATGGACGTCATGCGTACCGGCGTGTCCATGCTCGGCTGCGTTCATCCCGAACGCGAAAGCCACCCCGACAGCGAAGCGCGCGATATTGCGGACAAACTCATCGCCAGCCTCGGCAGCATCCTGCTCTACTGGTATCAATATTCGCACAACGGCAAACGCATCGACGTCGAAAGCAAGGAAGACACCATCGGCGGCCACTTCCTGCACCTTTTGCACGGCAAACGCCCGACCGAATCGCAGGTGAAAGCCATGCACGTTTCGCTGATTCTGTATGCCGAACACGAGTTCAACGCTTCCACCTTCACCGCCCGCGTGATTGCCGGTACGGGTTCGGACATGTATTCCTGCATCACCGGCGCCATCGGCGCGCTCAAAGGCCCGAAACACGGCGGTGCGAACGAAGTTGCCTACGACATCCAAAAACGCTACCGCAACGCCGACGAAGCCGAAGCCGACATCCGCGAACGTATCGCCCGCAAGGAAATCGTTATCGGGTTCGGCCATCCGGTTTACACCATTTCCGACCCGCGCAACGTCGTGATTAAAGAAGTGGCGCGCGGTTTGAGCCGCGAAGCGGGCGACATGCGCCTCTTCGACATCGCCGAACGCTTGGAGAGCGTGATGTGGGAAGAGAAAAAAATGTTCCCGAACTTGGACTGGTTCTCCGCCGTGTCCTACCAAAAACTCGGCGTACCGACCGCCATGTTCACGCCGCTGTTTGTGATTTCGCGCTCCACCGGCTGGGCGGCACACGTCCTCGAACAGCGCAAAGACGGCAAAATCATCCGTCCGAGCGCGAACTACACCGGCCCTGAAGACTTGGCGTTTGTGGAGATTGAGGAACGCTGAGACGGACAACAGCCGTAGGAGGCGCCAATCGGATTTCAGACGACGTGTAGCGCGGGCTTTGCCCGCGGAAAACTGAGATCCGCCTACGGTTCCGCTTTTCAGACGGCCTGTTGGAATATGCGAGAGAGAGAAGGTCGTCTGAAAAACCAGCCGCAACGTCTGCCGTCATTCCCGCTCCCGCCTAAGCGAGGACAGGCCGCGGCGGGAATGGCGGAGGCAGCGCGGCAACTTTCTGAAATAAAGGCGTTTGATTATCAAGAGGTAAATAAAGATTTTGGAGGGATTTTCTTTTCGAAAAACAATAATGTAACTATGTGGAAAGTATTATGGAGTAAATATGAAGCTGCCTGATTTACTGATGGGAATATTTTTGGCAGTTTCTGCAGCCCTTCTGAATGCAACTATCGGTATATTCAGTAAGGTATTAATGGAGCAGGGCTTGTCTGTTCAGCATATTGCATTTTTGAAAACTTTGACAGGTTTTGTGTTTATCAGCATTTTGCTTTGCCGTACCGGTTTTACCAGACAGATTGCGGATATTTCAAAAAAGAAAGAGGCAATCTTGCCGTTGCTGTTAAAAGTAGCAATTTGTGCTTTTTTCGGAATTTACACTTTGTTTTTCTTTGAAACCACCGCTTATCAATACGGTAATGCTGCGAATGTAGTAGTTGTATTAATGGCATCGGCTGCCGTATCTGCCTTGATATTGGACAGCATACTATTAAACGAACGTATTTATATTTCTTCAGTCGTCGGTGTGGGTTTGGCAGTATCGGGGATCGCGGTGATTTCTTGGACTGGAGAAGGAAATTTAGGGTTGATTCTGAATGCCGCACTGGCGGGCTCGGGTTACGGTTGTTTTTCCGTTTTGATTAAAAAATTCGGCTTAAACGGCGGTATTTATTTGACACGGATCTTGATGTTTTTTGGAAGTATTTTTTTGTTTATCCCTTCATTGGAAGGTATTGAGGATATACATTGGCAATGGTCTTTTATTCCGCCACTCTTGGCACTGTCTTTATTGCCGACGATTTTAGGATTTTATTGTACAACTAAAGCATTGGATTATTTGAGTGCCGCGAAGGTGCAGGTAACTGAATTGGCCGAGCCATTATTTGCCGCCGTATTGGCCTGGATGTTTTTGAATGAAATACCGGAAGGACGCTTCTTTGTCGGCGCTATTCTGATTATTGCCGGTATTGTGTCTATCAATGGATTGTATAGACCATTGTTGAAGCGAGTTGAATAGTTTTTATTTCCCAAGATTTCAGACGACCCCTTCAAAAACGTCGTCTGAAACCCCAAACCACAAGAAAAATAGATCCACAGGAGAACTGAACATGGCTGCCAACCAACGTTACCGCAAACCGCTGCCCGGTACGGATTTGGAATACTACGACGCGCGTGCGGCGTGTGAGGACATTCAAGCCGGCTCTTACGACAAGCTGCCTTACACGAGCCGCATTTTGGCGGAGAACTTGGTCAACCGCGCGGACAAGGTCGATTTGCCGACGCTGCAAAGCTGGCTGGGTCAGCTGATAGAAGGGAAGCAGGAAATCGACTTTCCGTGGTATCCCGCGCGGGTGGTGTGCCACGATATTCTGGGGCAGACCGCGCTGGTGGATTTGGCGGGCTTGCGCGATGCGATTGCAGAGAAGGGCGGCGATCCTGCCAAAGTGAATCCGGTGGTGCAGACGCAGCTTATCGTCGACCACTCGCTGGCGGTGGAATGCGGCGGCTACGACCCCGATGCGTTCCGCAAAAACCGCGAAATCGAAGACCGCCGCAACGAAGACCGTTTCCACTTTATCAACTGGACGAAAACCGCCTTTGAAAATGTGGACGTGATTCCGGCGGGCAACGGCATCATGCACCAAATCAATCTGGAAAAAATGTCGCCCGTCGTCCAAGTCAAAAACGGCGTGGCGTTCCCAGATACCTGCGTCGGCACCGACTCGCACACGCCGCACGTTGACGCGCTGGGCGTGATTTCCGTGGGCGTGGGCGGTTTGGAAGCGGAAACCGTGATGCTGGGACGCGCGTCCATGATGCGCCTGCCCGATATTGTCGGCGTGGAGCTGACGGGCAAACGGCAGGCGGGGATTACAGCGACGGATATTGTGTTGGCGCTGACCGAGTTTCTGCGCAAAGAGCGCGTGGTCGGGGCGTTTGTCGAATTTTTCGGCGAGGGCGCGAGAAGCCTGTCCATCGGCGACCGTGCGACCATTTCCAACATGACGCCGGAGTTCGGCGCGACTGCCGCCATGTTCGCCATCGACGCGCAAACCATTGATTATTTGAAACTGACCGGACGCGACGATGCGCAGGTGAAATTGGTGGAAACCTACGCCAAAACCGCCGGGCTGTGGGCGGACGACCTGACAACCGCAGTTTATCCGCGCGTGTTGAAGTTTGATTTGAGCAGCGTAACGCGCAATATGGCAGGCCCGAGCAACCCGCACGCGCGTTTTGCCACCGTCGATTTGGCGGCGAAAGGGCTGGCGAAGCCTTACGAAGAGCCTTCAGACGGCCTCATGCCCGACGGCGCGGTCATCATCGCCGCGATTACCAGTTGCACCAACACTTCCAACCCGCGCAACGTCGTTGCCGCCGCGCTCTTGGCGCGCAACGCCAACCGTTTCGGGCTGAAACGCAAACCGTGGGTCAAAACCTCGTTCGCCCCCGGCTCGAAAGTGGCGGAAATCTATTTGAAAGAAGCAGGCCTGTTGCCCGAAATGGAAAAACTCGGCTTCGGCATCGTCGCCTTCGCCTGCACTACCTGCAACGGCATGAGCGGCGCGCTCGACCCGAAAATCCAGCAGGAAATCATAGACCGCGATTTGTACGCCACCGCCGTACTGTCGGGCAACCGCAACTTCGACGGCCGCATCCACCCGTACGCGAAACAGGCTTTCCTCGCTTCGCCCCCGCTGGTGGTTGCCTACGCCGTCGCGGGCAGCATCCGTTTCGATATTGAAAACGACGTACTCGGCGTTTCAGACGACGGCAAGGAAATCCGCCTGAAAGACATCTGGCCGACCGACGAAGAAATCGATGCCGTCGTTGCCGAATATGTGAAACCGCAGCAGTTCCGCGACGTGTATGTACCGATGTTCGACACCGGCAAAGCGCAGAAAGCCCCGAGTCCGCTGTACGACTGGCGTCCGATGTCCACCTACATCCGCCGTCCGCCCTATTGGGAAGGCGCGCTGGCGGGCGAACGCAGCCTGACGGGAATGCGCCCCTTGGCGATTCTGCCCGACAACATCACCACCGACCACATTTCGCCTTCCAACGCGATTCTGGCGGCGAGTGCGGCGGGCGAATATCTGGCGAAAATGGGTTTGCCCGAAGAAGACTTCAATTCCTACGCCACCCACCGCGGCGACCACCTCACCGCCCAACGCGCCACCTTCGCCAATCCGAAATTGTTTAACGAAATGGTGAAAAACGAAGACGGCAGCGTGCGCCAAGGCTCGCTCGCCCGCGTCGAACCCGAAGGTGAAACCATGCGCATGTGGGAAGCCATCGAAACCTATATGAACCGCAAACAGCCGCTCATCATCATCGCCGGCGCGGACTACGGACAAGGTTCCAGCCGCGACTGGGCGGCGAAGGGCGTGCGGCTGGCGGGCGTGGAAGCCATCGCCGCCGAAGGTTTCGAGCGCATCCACCGCACCAACCTCATCGGCATGGGCGTCTTGCCGCTGCAATTCAAACCCGGCACCAACCGCCACACCCTGCAACTGGACGGCACGGAAACCTACGACGTGATCGGCGAACGCAAACCGCGCGGCGACCTGACCCTCGTCATCCACCGCAAAAACGGCGAAACCGTCGAAGTCCCCGTGACCTGCCGCCTCGATACCGCAGAGGAAGTGCTGGTGTATGAAGCCGGCGGCGTGCTGCAACGGTTTGCACAGGACTTTTTGGAAGGGAATGCGGCTTAGAGGTCGTCTGAAAAGCAGACGTAGCGTGGGTCGGGTTCAACATTTTGCTCATTCACGTAATTCCCGATATGGCAGGCATCTACTGTAAATCGTCATTCCCGCGCAGGCGGGAATCCAGAAAGTGGAATTGAGGAAACCTTTTTATCCGATGAGTTTCTGTGCGGATAAGTCTGGATTCCCGCCTACGCGGGAATGACGGGATTTAATAGTCTGCCGTATCACAACACAGCAGCCGTAGATTGGGCCGAACCCCCGACAGTTTGCGGAAGCAAACGGCTTTGGTCGGAGTGGTCGCCTAATGTACTTCTGGAAAGTAGGTGTAGCGTGGGCTTTGCCCACGAAAGAAAGGCTAAATTGATACGGTAAAAAATTGTGGGCAGAGCCCACGCTACATAAGGAGAACCCCAAAATGCCGCAAATCAAAATCCCCGCCGTTTACTACCGCGGCGGCACATCCAAAGGCGTGTTTTTCAAACGTTCCGACCTGCCCGAGGCGGCGCGGGAAGCGGGCAGCGCGCGCGACAAAATCCTGTTGCGCGTACTCGGCAGCCCCGATCCCTACGGCAAGCAGATAGACGGTTTGGGCAACGCCAGTTCGTCCACCAGCAAGGCGGTGATTTTGGACAAGTCCGAACGCGCCGACCACGACGTCGATTACCTTTTCGGGCAAGTTTCCATCGACAAGCCTTTCGTTGATTGGAGCGGCAACTGCGGCAACCTCACCGCCGCCGTGGGCGCGTTCGCCATCGAGCAGGGCTTGGTCGATAAAGCCAAAATCCCTTCAGACGGCATCTGCACGGTGAAAATCTGGCAGAAAAATATCGGCAAAACCATCATCGCCCATGTTCCGATGCAAAACGGCGCAGTCTTGGAAACGGGCGATTTCGAGCTGGACGGCGTTACCTTTCCCGCCGCCGAAGTGCAAATCGAATTCCTCGATCCCGCCGACGGCGAAGGCAGTATGTTCCCGACCGGCAATCTGGTGGACGAGCTGGACGTTCCGAGCATAGGTCGTCTGAAAGCCACGCTCATCAACGCGGGCATTCCGACCGTTTTCCTGAACGCCGCCGACTTGGGCTACACGGGCAAAGAGTTGCAGGACGACATCAACAACGATGCCGCTGCGCTGGAAAAATTCGAGAAAATCCGCGCTTACGGTGCGCTGAAAATGGGCTTGATTAACGACGTGTCCGAAGCCGCCGCCCGCGCGCACACGCCGAAAGTCGCCTTCGTCGCACCCGCCGCCGATTACACCGCCTCCAGCGGCAAAACCGTGAACGCCGCCGACATCGATTTGCTGGTACGCGCCCTGAGCATGGGCAAACTGCACCACGCGATGATGGGCACCGCCTCGGTCGCCATCGCCGCCGCCGCCGCCGTCCCCGGCACGCTGGTAAACCTCGCGGCAGGCGGCGGAACGCGCAACGAAGTGCGCTTCGGCCATCCTTCCGGCACATTGCGCGTCGGCGCGGCGGCAGAGTGTTCGGACGGCATTTGGGCAGTGAAAAAAGCCGTCATGAGCCGCAGCGCGCGCGTGATTATGGAAGGGCGGGTGCGCGTTCCCGATGATTGTTTTTGAAATCATGTAGGACGGACATCACTGTCCACTGTTTCAGACGACATTTGATAAAGGATTGCAATAAAGTCGAATAGCCTAACCGCCGTCATTCCCGCGCAGGCGGGAATCCACAGTCGATATTCTGTTTCCTGATTTTTATCAGAGCTTGCTTGTGAGCAAATATGGATTCCCGCCTGCGCGGGAATGACGATAGAAAATACGGCATAAGCTTTGCCCAAAGAGGTCGTCTGAAACACCCCCCGCCCAACGCCCATCCTTTTTCAGACGACCCCACCAAAAAAACAACCACAAACTACAAGGAGAAATATCATGTCCGACCAACTCATCCTCGTCCTGAACTGCGGCAGCTCCTCGCTCAAAGGCGCCGTTATCGACCGCAAAAGCGGCAGCGTCGTCCTAAGCTGCCTCGGCGAACGCCTGACCACGCCCGAAGCCGTCATCACCTTCAACAAAGACGGCAACAAACGCCAAGTTCCCCTGACCGGACGCAACTGCCACGCCGGCGCGGTGGGTATGCTGTTGAACGAACTGGAAAAACATGGCCTGCACGACCGCATCAAAGCCATCGGCCACCGTATCGCCCACGGCGGCGAAAAATATCACGAGTCCGTCCTCATCGACCAAGACGTCCTCGACGAGTTGAAAGCCTGCATCCCGCTCGCCCCGCTGCACAACCCCGCCAACATCAGCGGCATCCTCGCCGCGCAGGAACACTTCCCCGGCCTGCCCAACGTCGGCGTGATGGACACCTCGTTCCACCAAACCATGCCCGAACGCGCCTACACCTACGCCGTGCCGCGCGAATTGCGCAAAAAATACGCCTTCCGCCGCTACGGTTTCCACGGCACCAGCATGCGCTACGTCGCCCCCGAAGCCGCGCGGATTTTGGGTAAACCGCTGGAAGACCTGCGCATGATCGTCGCCCACCTCGGCAACGGCGCATCCATCACCGCCATCCGAAACGGCAAATCCGTCGATACCAGCATGGGCTTCACCCCCATCGAAGGTCTCGTCATGGGTACCCGCTGCGGTGACATCGACCCCGGCGTGTACAGCTACCTGACCGCCCATGCCGGCATGAACATCGAGCAAGTCGATGAAATGCTGAACAAAAAATCAGGATTGCTCGGCATTTCCGAACTCTCCAACGACTGCCGCACCCTCGAAATCGCCGCCGACGAAGGCCACGAAGGCGCACGCCTCGCCCTCGAAGTCATGACCTACCGCCTTGCCAAATACATAGCCTCCATGTCGATCGCCTGCGGCGGCATAGACGCCCTCGTCTTCACTGGCGGCATCGGTGAAAACTCCCGCAACATCCGCGCCAAAACCGTTGCCTACCTCGACTATTTGGGTTTGCACATCGACACCAAAGCCAATATGGAAAAACGCTACGGCAACTCAGGCATCATCAGCCCGACAGGTTCCAATCCCGCCGTTTTGGTCGTACCGACTAACGAAGAACTGATGATCGCACTCGACACCGCCGAACTGGCAGGCTTTTTGCAAGAAGCAGGCTGAGGTTGAGGCAATACGTTGTTGAAATAACAATGAAATAGAAAAGAGGTCGTCTGAAAGATAGGTTTCAGACGACCTCTTTGTTTGGAAAGACGATCTTATGCTTTTCTTTGTTATTTGGAAGAGAACTAAGAGGGTAGGAGATGTTTTTCAGCTTAAAAGCAAGGTTATGAAACAGATACTTTCCCGACTCAGGAAAAAGTTAAATTTTAGGAATAAATGTTTATTATGTTAATTTGAAATATTGAAATAGTTTCATAAGAAATTAAAAGAGGTAAGTAAGCAACAATGAAACGTAATTCAGATATGTTTTACATTCCGTATGGGATTAGAATGTCTGCAAATTATTCTCTAAATAATCATTATATTGAGTAAAGAAAAATGACAATAAATTATTAAAGGGATGGTTTGTCATATTTCATTTAAAATAGTTACTTGATTGAGTAATGGTGCGGATATAGAATGCCCGTTTCCCTATATCTTATTTGACGTTTAAATTAAATCAATAAGATATTATTATTTAATAAACATAAAATAATATTCGATATTAGGTTTTTTGCGAATCCTTAGATTGATCTTGTTTTTGAAATCAAGGTAAATCGGAGCGGCTACGGATTTATCCAAGATTCGGATGTTAGTTTTGTAGAAAGCCTATTAGTTTAATACTCGGGTAAATTAAATCATGGAAACAAAGTCAGCAAACGGCGGGCAAACTCCCAGCACATCGGGCAAACCGGTCAAAATGCCGAACAGGCGCAAGCGGAATATGGCAGTGGTTACGCTGCTATTTGTTTTGGCGGCTATTGGCGTGGCATTTGCTTATGTTTTGTTTTGGCAGCACGAAGAAACAACTGAAGACGCATATGTTGCGGGATATTTGGTTCAGATTACGCCGCAAGTCGGCGGGACAGTGCGCAAAGTCATGTTTGACGACACGGATGTTGTGAAAAAAGGCGATGTTTTGGTTACTCTGGACGACAGTGATTTTCAGCTGGCGTATGACAGGGCGCAAAACGAGCTGATTCAGGCAATCCGTCAAAACAAGCAGCAGACGGCAGTCAATTCTCAGGCGAAAGCGCAAGTGTTGCTGCGTAAAGCCGATTTGGCACGTGCTCAGGCAGATTTGCGGCGCCGGGAGGCCCTGTCCGGTACGGATGCCATTTCCGGTGAGGAGTTGAGTCATGCCCGGGCGGCGGTCGTTCAGGCGCAAGCAGCATTGAAAGCAGTGGAAGCGGAAGAGGCTTCGGCTCAGGCTGCGTTGGGTAACAATATTCCAGTGCGTGAGCAACCTGCCGTTCAAACAGCAGTGAGCAAGATTAAAGATGCCTGGCTGAATTTGCAGCGTACACAAATCCGCGCGCCTATGGGCGGGCAGATTGCCAAACGCAATGTCCAAGTCGGACAGAGAATTTCGCAAGGCGCGGCGCTGATGGCAGTTGTTCCCCTGACGGATTTGTGGGTGGATGCCAATTTCAAAGAATCGCAATTACGGAAAATGAAAATCGGACAGCCTGTGGAAATGACTGCCGATTTGTACGGTAAAAAAGTGGTTTACCACGGTAAAGTCATGGGCTTGTCCGCAGGTACGGGCAGCGCGTTTTCACTTTTGCCGCCGCAAAACGCAACGGGCAACTGGATTAAAGTCGTTCAGCGTGTACCGGTCAGAATCAGCCTGGATCCTAACGAATTGAAAGCAAACCCCTTGCGCGTCGGTCTTTCTATGACAGTCAAAGTCGATATTGCCGAAGCGGGTTCGGGCAAGCCGATGACGGCGGCCGCCGTGAAAAATTCGGCAGCCCCGGAAACGGACAGCGTAGATTGGGCGGCGGCTAATGCATTAATCGATAAGATTTTTGAAAAATACGCCAAATAACCTGTTTCAGACGACCTTCGGTATCCCGACAGGTCGTCTGAAACGTTCATATCCGGCAAATTAGTGAAATAAGTAGTGCGATCAGGATGAGGGACTTGCTCATTCTGTTTCAAGAGAAAGTCGATACGGCAAACCCCGCCTAGGTTAAAAGCGGGAATGGCAATGTCGGCAGTGAAGGAAGATTTTGATGAATTATCCGCCGTTGACAGGCATCAGGTTGGTCTTGGTTACATTGTCGCTGAGCCTTGCCGTCTTTATGGAAGTATTGGATACGACGATTGCCAATGTTGCCGTCCCCGTTATTGCCGGTGATTTGGGTGCGGCAACGACTCAGGGAACGTGGGTGATTACATCATTTGCCGTGGCAAATGCCATTTCCGTACCGCTGACAGGGTTTCTTGCGAAGCGGGTGGGTGAAGTGCGGCTGTTTGTCGGATCAGTCATCGGCTTCGTGATTACATCTTGGCTGTGCGGTATTTCACCGAATTTGCAAACCTTGGTGCTCTTCCGTATTTTGCAGGGTTTTGTAGCGGGGCCGTTGATTCCTTTGTCCCAAAGCCTCCTGATGGCATCTTACCCGCCGGAGAAGCGGACTTTGGCATTGGCACTCTGGGCAATGACAGTCGTGGTCGCCCCTGTTTTAGGGCCGATTTTCGGTGGCTGGATTTCGGACAACTGGCATTGGGGGTGGATATTTTTCATCAATATCCCCATCGGTATTTTGTCTGCGGTAATTGCCTGGCAGCAACTGCGCGACCGTGAAACCGATACGGTTAAAACGCCTATTGATTACACTGGGCTGATTTTGATGATCGTCGGTATCGGCTCGTTGCAAATGATGTTGGACAGGGGGAAAGAGCTCGATTGGTTCGCATCGGGTGAAATTATCGTATTGGCAGTCGTTGCAACGGTATGTTTGACTTATTTCATCGTTTGGGAATTAGGTGAAAAATATCCGATTGTCGATTTGTCTTTGTTTAAAAACCGCAACTTTACCATCGGCGTATTGACGACTTCGCTCGGGTTTATGGTGTATATGGGAACGTTGACGCTTTTGCCGCTGGTGTTGCAGTCCAACCTCGGTTATACCGCCACATGGGCGGGATTGGCGGCTGCCCCTATCGGATTTCTGCCGATTTTCCTATCTCCTTTGATAGGGCGGTTCGGCAATAAAATCGATATGCGCCTGTTGGTTACCGGTAGTTTTTTGATGTTTGCCTTTACTTTTCATTGGCGGACAGATTTTTATGCGGGAATGGACATGAGCAGCGTTGTCTGGCCGCAGTTTTGGCAGGGTTTGGGTGTGGCCATGTTCTTCCTGCCGCTGACTACCATTACTCTGTCGCACATGAAAGGTCCGCAAATCGCATCGGCAAGCAGTTTGTCGAATTTTCTGCGTGTCTTTATGGGTGGTGTCGGTGTGTCTGTCGTCAGTACCATGTGGGAGCGGCGGGAGGCTTTACATCATACGCAACTGACCGAACATATCACGCCGTATTCTCCGGATACCGCCGAAGCAGTCCGTCAGATGGCGGAAGCGGGTTTGAACGGAGGGCAGGCAGTCGGTCTGATAAACAGCACCATTACTCAACAGGGTTTTATCGTTGGCTCGAATGAGATATTTTTGGCGGGCAGTATCTTGTTCATTATCATGATTCCCATTATTTGGCTGGCGAAGCCGCCTTTCCATCACGATGGAGGCGGAGGAGGGCATTGATGAGTGTTGCTGCGGAAGGAACTGGAATCGCTAATTCGAGGAGAAAAGGTCGTCTTAAAACGGTAACGACAGTTTCAGACGACCTTTTCATATGCAGAAGCTTTGGAAATCCGCTATAATTTCGCCTCATTCGTTTCGCGGTCAAAGCGTTTCGCGAAAACAACATTTGGAAGATTTATCCCGACAGGCGGTCGGTTTTTTGTCAAAATGCTTGAACTAACGCTGTTTTTTATGGTATAAATCGCGTTTTACTATTTTAGAAGTTTGGAGACTAACCATGGCACGAGTTTGCAAAGTGACCGGTAAGCGCCCGATGTCTGGCAACAACGTATCACACGCCAACAACAAAACCAAACGTCGTTTTTTGCCTAACTTGCAATCACGTCGTTTCTGGGTAGAAAGTGAAAACCGCTGGGTTCGCCTGCGCGTTTCTAACGCTGCATTGCGTACCATCGACAAAGTAGGCATTGATGTCGTATTGGCTGATTTGCGTGCTCGCGGCGAAGCTTAATTTAAACCGTTAATTAAGGATTACTGCAATGCGCGATAAAATCAAACTGGAATCCAGTGCTGGTACTGGTCATTTCTACACCACTACCAAAAACAAACGCACTATGCCCGGCAAATTGGAAATCAAAAAATTTGATCCGGTTGCCCGTAAACATGTTATTTACAAAGAAACCAAATTGAAATAATCCGGTTTCTGGAAAATGGAAAAGCCTCTGTCGGACAGGGGCTTTTTTATTTGGAACCTTATATGTTCAAAGTTGCTGTGGAAAATATATAAAAGGTCGTCTGAAAAGCATTTCAGACGACCTTTTGATGTGTTTAAACGGATTAGCCGGTCAGTTGTTTGGTAATCAGTTTTTTCAGCGGCGGGAAGTTGTTGCTGGCGCGCAATACCAAGCCGCGCAGGATTTTGGCAGGCGCGGTTTCATTGGTAAAGAGTTTGAGCAGCATATTGGTGCCGTGGTAAATCGGCTGGGCATGGAGCATATGCTTGGTGCTGTATTTTTCCAGCAGGCTGGTGGCGCCGATGTCTTGACCGCGTTGTTCTGCTTCGAGAACCAGTTTTGCTAAGAGGTCTGCGCTGGATAAGCCCAAGTTGAAACCGTGTGCGGTAACAGGGTGCATGCCTACGGCGGCGTCGCCGATTAAGGCGCTGCGTTTGCCATAGAATCGTTGGGCAATCATGCCGACCAAGGGGTAGTTGTGAATGGTGCTGACCAATTCCATATCGCCCAAACGGCCTTTGAGTTGCTCTTTGACGCTGGCTGCCAATTCTTCGGGAGACATTTTTTTGATGGTGTCTGCCTTGTCGCTATCGACGGTAATGACTGTGTTGGTCAGATGTTCTTCCAAGGGCAGCAGGGCGATGGTGCGGCCGTAGTGGAAGCATTCGTAAGCGGTATGCTGGTTGGACAGGGTATGCTTCATGCGGCAGACAAACATGGTGCGACTGTAATCGTGCATATCGGAGGAAATGCCCAGTTGTCGGCGGGTTTGGGAAAAGCGGCTGTCTGCTGCCAAGAGTAGGCGGCCGCTCAAAACTTCGCCGTTTTCCAAGATGACTTGGGCTTCATCTTCGGAAGTTTTGACTTCTTTGACGCCCGTACCGGTCAGAATGGTAACGTTTTCCAGTTTGGATACGACTTCATAAGCGGCTTTGCGGATATTGTGGTTTGAAATCAGATAACCTAAGCAGTCGGCAGGTTCGCCGCGCGCTTGGGTCGGTTGCGGGAAGTGGAGTTGGTAATCGGACTGCCCGTTCAAGACTTTTGCATCGCGTAAGGGGTAAATTTCGTCTTTCGGAATCAAATCCCACATGCCCAAGCGTTGCATAATTTCGCGGGACAGGTGGGTTAGCGCGATTTCCCTGCCGTCGTAAGGCGGATTTTGCAAAACCTCCAGGGGGCTTTTTTCAATCAGGGTAACTTTTAAACCGCTTCCGGCCAGTTCGGCTGCAAAGCTGAGTCCTGCCGGTCCCGCACCTACGACGAGAATATCGCTGTGTAAGCTCATAAGGCATCCTTTTTATTTAATGGAATGGAGGTTTCAGGGGATCTTGGAGTAAGGTCGTCTGAAAAAAAGAACTGGGTGTGATTATAGCAAAATAGATGGAGAAAAAAGAAGGATGTAAATGACTAGAGGAAATTTTACTTTGGCCTTAATGTAAATCAAGAATTGGGTAATGCCGGATTGCAGATGGTGGGTATTCAATACGACATGTTTTGCAGTGATGGCCTCGCCAACAGGAATCGAACCTGTATTTTACGCTTAGGAGGCATACGTTCTATCCGTTGAACTATGGCGAGCGTGTTAAACTTTTCCTGCAATAAACGATAATAATCCTGCGGCAATCAGCGGACCGACCGGAATGCCGCCCATAAACGCCACACCGATAACCGTACCGATCAAAAGACCTGTTACCAAAACAGGTTGTTCGCTCATCAGCGGTACGCCGCGCCCTGCCAGCCAGGCGACAAGGATGCCGATTAATACGGCGGCAATCATTTTAAAATTGACAAACTCCGACAGCGGCGGAATTTGAACCTTCCCTGAAACCAGCGGGCTTAAGACCCCGATTGTCAGCAAAATAATCCCAAAATGCAAGCCGTGTTTTTCCATGAAAGGAATATATTGCGACAAAGCAGTCTGTTGCATTAAAAGCAAAATTGCTGCGGAAATCGTAATGGAGTTGTTGTTACTGACGACACCGAGAAAAATCAGTGTCACCAAAAACATCGGGACGAAATTGAAATTCATCGGATTTAAGAAACCCGTGCCAATGATTCCTCAGCCAACTGAATCATCGCCTGCTTGACTTCGCTATCGGGCAATACTGCCAAAGAAGCCACAGCTTGCTCAACGGCTTTCCGTGCTTCAGAAATCGAATAAGTCAGCGCATCGGAATGGACGACATAATCATGTATTTTTTGGAAACTGCTGCGATCCGCATTTTCCAAAGCATGGCGCACATCGTCCGCCACTTGTTTCGAACCGTTGCGCATCAGATAAATCAGCGGCAAAGTCGGTTTGCCTTCTGCCAAATCGTCGCCGACGTTTTTACCGATTTCTTCGGTTTCGCCCGAATAATCCAAAACATCATCAATAATTTGGAACGCCGTACCGACATACATGCCGTAGTCTTTCAACGCCTGCTCATGTTCGGGGAACGCATTGCCCAAAATTGCGCCAACCTGCGCGGCCGCTTCAAACAATTTGGCCGTTTTATATTGAATCACTTGAACATATTGCGCTTCGGTAATATCGGTATTGCCGATGTTCATCAGCTGCATGACCTCGCCTTCGGCAATAATATTGGTTGCATCCGCCATGACTTCCAAAATGCGCATACTGCCGGAATCAACCATCAATTGGAAAGCGCGCGTATATAAAAAGTCGCCGACCAACACCGCCGCCGCGTTGCCGAACAGATTATTCGCCGTTTCGCGTCCGCGGCGCAAATCGCTTTCATCGACAACATCGTCATGCAGCAGGGTCGAAGTGTGGATAAATTCCACCATTGCCGCCAAAGCATACAGCTTATCTCCATCATAGCCGACCGACTTACCTGCCAAAATCGTCATAATCGGACGCAGACGCTTACCGCCGGCACTGATAATATAAGTACCGATTTGCGAAATCAGCGCAACATCAGACTGAACCGCTTGGTTGATCACCTCATTGACCCGTGAAAGGTCTTCAGGCAGATGGCGTTGGAAATAAGGCAGGTTTTCGAGCATAACACATTCTCAGTCGGCAAAATGAAGCAGGCTTGCCGTATAAATAAATGGGTTGGGTATAAGGTGGAAATAATATTGCCGCATAAAAATATCGGCAATCCAACGCGCGATTATAGCAGCAAAGCCCGTTTGACACATCTTTCAGACGACCCTGACCACACAAACGAAATAAACTTTGACAAAACAGGCAAATAGCAATAGAATCTCGTGTTTCGCACAATGGTGTGCGGGATATTAACCATAATTCTCATGGAGTTGAGTATGTACGCGGTCGTAAAAACCGGCGGCAAACAATATAAAGTTGCCGTTGGCGAAAAATTGAAAGTAGAACAGATACCAGCCGAACTCGACAGCCAAATCGAACTGACCGAAGTTTTGATGATTGCTGACGGCGAATCTGTAAAAGTTGGCGCTCCTTTTATCGAAGGCGCAAAAGTAACAGCTAAAGTAGTAGCTCATGGTCGCGGCGAGAAAGTACGCATTTTCAAAATGCGCCGCCGTAAACACTACCAAAAACGCCAAGGCCACCGCCAAAATTTCACCCAAATCGAAATCGTGGCAATCGCCTAATTTTTGAAACTTAGGAGTATTACAAATGGCAAGTAAAAAAGCAGGCGGTAGCACCCGCAACGGTCGCGATTCAGAAGCCAAACGCTTGGGCGTAAAAGCCTACGGCAACGAGCTGATTCCGGCAGGTTCCATCATCGTCCGCCAACGCGGTACCAAATTCCACGCCGGCGACAACGTAGGCATGGGCAAAGACCACACTTTGTTCGCCAAAGTTGACGGTTATGTTGAATTCAAAACCAAAGGCGCGCTGAACCGTAAAACGGTCAGCATCCGTCCTTACACCGGTTCTGAAGAATAATCCGAGTTTGTCGTGATATTGAAAAAGCCGTATTTCTTAGGGAATACGGCTTTTTTGTTTGTATGGGTTGAGTGGTTTTACAGATCGGCATTAGCCGGGTCATTTGGTTTTTGATACGACACCTGTCATCAGCCGTCATTCAGTCTCTTTCTGCATAAGGACAAATTGTGGCGAGAATTTGCTTTTGAATTCCGGAAACCTTTTTCAAATACCTGTTTCTTGGAATTTTGATGAATTCCTGCCTGTCTGAGAATAGCTGCGGAGGATAGGTACTGCAGCAAAAATGAAGCAGATCGGTTTATATACCCAAAATTTCAGGTTTCCAATAAAACCAAAAGGTCGTCTGAAAACTTTTCAGACGACCTTGGATTCGCATTTCAAGTGCAACATTATGGTACCAGTGGTTGGAACAGATTCAAGAATAA
>NZ_KV789531.1:9440-20895 GCF_001807625.1 Neisseria sp. HMSC03D10 | reverse complement strand
TGTTTGGGGAAATATTGCCGGATGAGTCCGTTAGTGTTTTCATTCAGTCCTTTTTCCCAAGAATGGTAAGGGCGGCAAAAATAAGTCTCCGCTTTCAATGCTTTGGCTATTTTGGTGTGTTGGTAAAATTCTTTGCCGTTATCCATGGTTATGGTGTGCACTCTGGCTTTATGTGCCTTTAATACCCTAATGGCTGCTAGGGTAGTGTCTTCGGCTTTTAAGTTCTTTAATTTGCAGATGATGGTGTAGCGGGTAGTGCGTTCGACCAAGGTCAATAATGCGCTTTTCTGTCCTTTGCCGACGATGGTGTCGGCCTCCCAATCGCCGATGCGGGTTTTCTGGTCGACGATAGCAGGTCGGTTTTCTATGCCGACGCGGTCGGGCACTTTGCCTCTGGTCCATGTGCTGCCGTAGCGTTTGCGGTAGGGTTTGCTGCATATTCTGAGATGTTGCCACAAGGTGCCGCCGTTACTTTTGTCTTGGCGGAGGTAGCGGTAAATGGTGCTGTGGTGGAGCGTAATTTGGTGGTGTTTATGCAGGTAGGCACATACCTGTTCGGGACTGAGTTTGCGGCGGATAAGGGTGTCGATGTGTTGAACCAGCTGCGAATCGAGTTTATAGGGTTGTCGCTTACGCTGTTTGATAGTCCGGCTTTGCCGCTGGGCTTTTTCGGCGCTGTATTGCTGCCCTTGGGTGCGGTGCCGTCTGATTTCGCGGCTAATGGTGCTTTTGTGGCGGTTAAGCTGTTTGGCGATTTCGGCGATGGTGCAGTGGCGGGACAGGTATTGGATATGGTATCGTTCGTCTTGGGTCAGTTGTGTGTAGCTCATGGCAATCTTTCTTGCAGGAAAGGCCGTATGCTACCGCATACTGGCCTTTTTCTGTTATGGAAAGTTGCACTTCAAATGCGAATCCGCCGACCTTTTTATCAACTGTAAATCTCAGCCCCTTTCTTTACAAACTCGACCGCTTTTTCTTCCATGCCCTGCCGCTGGGCTTTTTGCTTATCGGCGTAGTCGCGTACTTCCTGCGTGATTTTCATCGAGCAGAATTTGGGGCCGCACATTGAGCAGAAGTGGGCGATTTTTGCGCCTTCGGCGGGCAAGGTTTCGTCGTGGAAGCTTTCGGCGCGTTCGGGGTCGAGGCTGAGGCGGAATTGGTCGCGCCAGCGGAATTCGAAACGCGCCTTGCTCAGGGCGTTGTCGCGCAACTGCGCACCCGGCCAGCCTTTGGCGAGGTCGGCGGCGTGGGCGGCGAGTTTGTAGGTGATGATGCCGGTGCGCACGTCTTCTTTGTCGGGCAGGCCGAGATGCTCTTTCGGGGTAACGTAGCAGAGCATGGCTGTGCCGTACCAGCCGATATTGGTCGCGCCTATGCCCGAAGTGATGTGGTCGTAGCCGGGGGCGATGTCGGTAACGAGCGGGCCGAGTGTGTAGAAAGGCGCTTCAAAGCAGTGTTGCAGCTCTTCGGTCATGTTTTCTTTGACGCGTTGCAGCGGCACATGGCCGGGGCCTTCGATCATGACTTGTACGTCGTGTTCCCACGCTTTGCCGGTCAATTCGCCCAAGGTGTGCAATTCAGCGAACTGCGCTTCGTCGTTGGCATCGGCAATGCAGCCGGGGCGCAGGCCGTCGCCGAGGCTGAACGACACGTCGTAGGCTTTCATGATTTCGCAGATTTCGTCGAAATGCGTGTAGAGGAAGTTTTCCTGATGGTGGGCGAGGCACCATTTCGCCATGATGGAGCCGCCGCGCGATACGATGCCGGTGAGGCGGTTGGCGGTCATCGGCACATAGCGCAGCAACACGCCCGCGTGTATGGTGAAATAGTCCACGCCTTGTTCCGCCTGCTCGATTAAGGTGTCGCGGAACAAATCCCAAGTCAAATCTTCGGCAATGCCGCCGGTTTTTTCCAAAGCCTGATAGATGGGCACGGTGCCGATGGGGACGGGCGCGTTGCGGATAATCCATTCGCGCGTCTCGTGGATATGCGCGCCGGTGGATAAATCCATAATCGTGTCCGCGCCCCAACGCAGCGACCACACCATTTTTTCGACTTCTTCGGTCAGGCTGGAGGTTACGGCGGAGTTGCCCAAGTTGCCGTTGATTTTGACGCGGAAGTTGCGGCCGATAATCATCGGTTCGAGTTCGGGGTGGTTGATGTTGGCGGGGATAATCGCGCGTCCGGCAGCGATTTCTTGGCGCACGAATTCGGGGGTGATTTGGTCGGGGTGGGTCGGGATGTTTGCGCCGAAACTTTGCCCTGCGTGCTGTTTCAAGAGCTTGGCATATTCGGGCCGTCTGAAAAGTTCGTCCAGCTTCATGCGTTCGCGTATGGCGGCAAACTCCATTTCGGGCGTGATGATGCCGCGGCGCGCATAGTGGAGCTGGGTTACGTTGCTGCCGCTTTTCGCACGGCGCGGGCGGGTGATTTGGTTGAAACGCAGATGGGCGGTTTGCGGGTCATGCGCGCGTTCGATGCCGTATTCGCTGGAAAGCTTGGGCAGGATTTCGGTATCGCCGCGTTCGTCTAGCCATGCGGTGCGGATGTGCGGCAGACCTTGTTTCAGGTCGATGTGTGCCGCCGGATCGCCGTACACGCCACTAGTGTCATAGACGGGAATCGGCGGGTTGGCTTCCGTGCCTTGCGCCGTGTATGTGTCGTCCTGACGGATTTCGCGCAAAGGCACGCGGATGTCGTCGCGGCTGCCTTGCAGATACACGCGCTCCGAGTTCGGATATTTGAAGCGGATGCCGATGTCTTCGCTCAAGTCGGCAAGTTCGCGCGCTTCGTTGCCGGAAGTTTTGGCGGTTTTCTTTGGCGTAGTCATAAAAAATGCTCCTGTTTTCTCGTTTGAAAAGAAGAAACAGGAGCGTTTTGCTTTTTCAGACGACCTCAATATCAAAAAAGGCCGTCTGAAAGACAGAATCCGTGAAAACTCCCCACGCAGGTATTATCCCGATCGGGTGTAAAGGGTATTTCTCAGCCGCCAGAACATCAGGCAGCACCCCTGTTTCGTACAAGGAAGGATTATAAACCACGATTGGGGTTTGTTGGAAATCTTAACAGGGCTGACATCGGTATTTTAAGGAATGAATGGCTTGAATATCGAGGGGTTAGCTATATTGCGTTTCCATAAATTGAAACGTCGTCTGAAAAGCAGGACAACTTTTTTCAGACGACGTTTGGTACGGCACAAATTTAGGATAACGGGTTCCGTTACCCTAAATCTACGGCTTATTTGTTGTTCGGATGGGATTCCATCGGTGCAGACAAAGGCAGTTCGGGCATGGTGCGGGCAGTGTCGGAAACATTGCCGGACAGTGTTTTCAGGAAGGCAACGATGTTGTCGGTGTCTTCTTTCGATAAGTCTTTGCCCAGTTGCGCTTTACCCATGATGGTAACGGCTTTGTCCAATTCCCAAACGCTGCCGTTGTGGAAATATGGATAAGTTTTGGCGACGTTACGCAAGCCTGGGACGCGGAAGAAGAATTCGTCTTCGGCTTTTTTGGTTACGTCGGCACGGCCTTTGTCGTGTTTCGGATCTTCGATGAATTTCCAGTACGGGCCTTCAACCAAACCGAATTTTTGGAAGGTTGCGCCGCCGAGGTTGACGCCGCTGTGGCAGGCGATACAGCCGTTGTCCATAAAGGCGCGCACGCCTTTGCGCTCTTGTTCGTTCAGAGCGTTAACGTTGCCTTTGAGGTAGTCATCCCATTTGGTCGGCGTCAACAGGGTGCGTTCGAATGCGCCCAGTGCGGTGGTGATATTTTTGAAGGAAACTGCGCCGTCTTCGGGGAAGGCGGTTTTAAACAGTTCTTGATATTCGGGGATTTTGGCGATTTTGGCAGCGGCTGCTTCTTGCGAGTCGTTTGCCATTTCCACAGGGTTCACCAACGGTCCGCCGGCTTGTTCTTCAACGTCAGCCGCACGGCCGTCCCAGAACTGCATACCGAGCAGGGCGGCGTTTAACGCGGTCGGGGAGTTGCGTCCGCCGAACTGTCCTTTGTGGCCTTGGCTGGTCGGCAGGTTGTCCACGCCTGCGGTGGCAAGGTTGTGGCAGGAGTTGCAGCTTACGGTGTTGCCTTTGGAGAGGCGCGGCTCATACCATAATTGATGGCCGAGTTTGACCTGTTCTTCGGTAAACGGGCGCAGTTTCTGCATTTCTTCGGCACTCGGCAGCGGTTTGAAGATGCCTTGTGCGCGTTTGAGCAATTCTTGGTCTTCAGGTGAAGCATTGCTGTCGGCAACGGCGGCTTGGGACGCTGCTGAGGCAGCTGAAGCTGCGTTAGGGGTCGTCTGAACAGCAGAGGCTTCGGTCGGTGCGGAAGCAGGTTTTTGTTCCTTGCTTTCCTGTCCGCCACAGGCGGCCAATGCGGATAAAACAGCAAGCGACAGGAGCAGTCAGGTGTTGTGGTGGTTCATGGCGTGTTCCTTTTTGTAGTGGATATTATTATGAGTAAGCACCGTTTCCGTTGATTGCCGTGATGAATGGCGGGCGAAAATGGGGAATGGCATTCCGCTTTGTTTGCGTCCGTTTG
Source organism: Neisseria sp. HMSC03D10 (assembly GCF_001807625.1). Lineage (NCBI taxonomy): Bacteria > Pseudomonadati > Pseudomonadota > Betaproteobacteria > Neisseriales > Neisseriaceae > Neisseria > Neisseria sp. HMSC03D10. Next base: position 16,354 of record NZ_KV789531.1, on the reverse strand, counting down.
ATATGTCCGGCTTTTTTGTCCGCGAAGTATAAACAGCGGGCGTGGTTTGCCCTTTGCGGTAAATCAATATTGGATTTTCAATAGAAATAAACAATATATGTGATAGCTTCTGCATTTTCATGCGGTTTTCATGTTGGATAGGCCTCTATCGCTTGCACTGCCAAGCCGATTGGTTTAAATTAAACGACAATTTACCGTTGGAAGACACACAATGAAAATTACCGTCATCGGCGCAGGTTCTTGGGGTACAGCCCTTGCCCTGCACTTTGCCAGCCACGGCAACGAAGTCGCCCTTTGGACACGCAATCCCGAACAAGTCCGTACATTGCAGGCAGAACGTGAAAACAAACGCGGTCTGCCCGGTTTCCCTTTCCCTGAATCCTTAACCGTTTATGCCGATTTGGGTGATGCGCTCAAAGACAGCGGGCTCGTTCTTGTCGTAACTTCTGTCGCAGGTTTGAGAAGCAGCGCGGAACTCCTCAAACAACACAATGCCGACCATATTCCTGTCCTTGCTGCCTGCAAAGGCTTTGAACAAGACACAGGGCTGTTGACCTTCCAAGTATTGAAAGAAGTATTGCCTGAGAACAAAAAAATCGGCGTGCTGTCAGGTCCGAGCTTTGCCCAAGAACTCGCCAAACAACTGCCTTGCGCTGTGGTTGTCGCCTCAGAAAATCAAGAATGGATTGAGGAATTGGTGCCGCAACTCAACACCAACGTAATGCGCCTTTACGGCAGTACGGACGTTATCGGCGTGGCTGTCGGCGGTGCCGTCAAAAACGTTATGGCAATCGCCACCGGTCTTTCCGACGGTCTCGAATACGGACTCAATGCGCGTGCGGCACTGGTGACGCGCGGTCTCGCCGAAATTACCCGTCTTGCCATGGCCATGGGTGCGCAGCCCAAAACCATGATGGGGCTTGCCGGCATCGGCGACCTTATCCTGACCTGTACCGGCGCGCTTTCGCGCAACCGCCGTGTCGGTTTGGGTTTGGCAGAAGGAAAAGAACTGCATCAAGTGTTGGTGGAAATCGGCCATGTTTCCGAGGGCGTCAGCACCATCGAAGAAGTGTTTAACACCGCTGTGAAATACCAAATCGATATGCCCATTACCCAAACCCTGCTGCAACTCATCCGCAAGGAAATGACCCCGCAGCAAGTTGCAGAAAGACTCATGGAGCGCAGCGCGCGCTTTGAATAAGACCGAACGACAAAGGTCGTCTGAAAACATCAAGCCAAAAAGTTTCAGACGACCTCAACATTCGGCAGCGATTGACATTCCTGCATCATCATCCTAATATCCTGACCGCCTGCCACCATGCGGCAATACGGAAGCCTATACATGAATCAATCACTCGACACCTTGGAAGTCAGCGTTTACCAGCTGGCCCAAAAATTTGAAACCCTTGTTGGTGAAAACCGCCGCCTTAACGAAGAAATCGACCGCCTCAAGCTTGAGCATGAACAACAAAAGCGCGAACATGAAGCTGCCGTTGACGAATTGAGCGAAGCGCTGCTCGTACAAGTCGGCAAACTCAAAGAAGACCTACAAGGCAAAATCGACAACCTTACCGCCGAAAAAGAACAATACCGCAGCGCATTAGAGCAGACTGCAGAAAAAATCCGCCGGCTCATTGCCCGCCTGCCGCAAGAAACGCAATCATAAGGACACGCCATGAGTATCGAACAAGTCAGCCTCGACATCATGAATGTCAATTTCACCATCAACACCCCGAGCGAAGAAAAAGATACCCTGCTCCAAGCTGTTGATATGCTCAACAAAAAAAGTGCCGCCATCAAAGAGAGCGGACGCATTGTCGGCAGCGATAAAATCGCCATTATGACCGCGCTCAACGTCGTCCACGACCTCCTTAAAATTACACTCAAAGACGATTTGGCAATAGGTGAATTTGAGCGTAAAATAACCGACATGAACAACGCTTGCCAAAAAGCTTTGGCGCGGTTGGAACAAAACTGATTTTTCTTTTTCCCTGCGGTGTCCGCGAAGGCATATATTCCTTTGAACCAATAAGTTCGCTTAAGGTTGCCGGGAGTTGCAGTGGGCGCGAGCGTCTATCCTTAGATGCACCCGAAACTGCCCGGGGTGACCGCCTTGTCAACAAGGTTCAAGCGGATTCAGCCAAAACGGCTCTCGCGGGGATTCCCATATCAAGCCATGCCCGATTGCGGCATGGCTTTCATTTATCATCGGCTTCGACGTCGTCTGAAAAACCAAACGTAAAATCAAAAAACATATCCCGATATTTTGAATCAACAGCAATGTTTTCCAACCTAAAAACAACATTTCCCAATGCATAAAAACGCCATCATAGAAAAAACACTTTCAGACGACCCCAATCCGATTGACAAAAGCCAATCCCATCTTTAAAATTCACAACTTTCTATATCTATCTGGATTTCCACTATGAAAACCTTTTCAGCGAAACCCCACGAGGTGAAGCGCGAATGGTTCGTTATCGACGCCCAAGACAAAGTTCTGGGTCGCGTTGCAGCCGAAGTCGCACACCGTCTGCGTGGCAAGCACAAACCTGAATACACCCCCCACGTTGACACCGGCGACTACATCATCGTCATCAACGCGGACAAACTGCGTGTAACCGGTGCCAAATTCGAAGACAAAAAATACTTCCGTCACTCCGGCTTCCCCGGCGGTATCTACGAGCGTACTTTCCGCGAAATGCAAGAGCAATTCCCGGGTCGCGCTTTGGAACAAGCCGTAAAAGGCATGTTGCCTAAAGGCCCATTGGGTTACGCCATGATCAAAAAACTGAAAGTGTACGCTGGTGCAGAACACGCCCATGCCGCACAACAACCCAAAGTTTTGGAATTGAAATAAGGACACGACATGAACGGTAAATACTACTACGGCACAGGCCGCCGCAAAAGTTCAGTGGCTCGTGTATTCCTGACTAAAGGTACCGGCCAAATCATCGTTAACGGTCGTCCCGTTGACGAATTCTTCGCCCGCGAAACCAGCCGCATGGTTGTTCGCCAACCTTTGGTCCTGACTGAAAACGCTGAAGCGTTTGACATCAAAGTCAACGTTATCGGCGGCGGTGAAACCGGTCAATCCGGCGCTATCCGCCACGGCATTACCCGCGCCCTGATCGACTTCGACGCTGCGCTGAAACCTGCCTTGTCTCAAGCCGGTTTCGTGACTCGCGATGCCCGTGAAGTTGAACGTAAAAAACCGGGTCTGCGCAAAGCACGCCGCGCAAAACAATTCTCCAAACGTTAATTCGTTTTTGGAATCTCAAAAAGCCCTGCAATGCAGGGCTTTTTTATGGGCTAATTCATGTAAATATTAAAAGAATAATGAGCGTTTTTCTAAAAAGTTTGATTTTAACAAATAGGATGGTTCTATTTTTTAGGGACAGATATTAGGAGTATTTTAGGAGTGTTTGTAATACTAATCTATTTTTAACTCTATGAATTCTCATTGGTATCAAAATAATGATGAATTATAGTGGATTAACCTTTAAACCAGTACGGCGTTGCCTCGCCTTGCCGTACTATCTGTACTGTCTGCGGCTTCGTCGCCTTGTCCTAATTTAAATTTAATCCACTATAACTCTTCATTTTAAGGCTTTGGGATAAGACATTTTTGGTTTAAGGGGGGGTATATACTTTTCCTGTTAATAGTGTATGGATGGAGCTCCAAGAAAATCTTTACTTCTAAAGTTTGATTTTGAGAGGTGATGTAATATGGAAATACTTCTCAGATGATTGTTCTAGTGAGGTGTTGCAAAATAACCAATACAAATAATGGCAAAATATACCGCTTATCTTAATAAACTAACGTTTATCTTAAATTCTGCGCAATATATTCAAAATATTTCACTTCTTAACGACATTTAATACTAAAAATAGTAGAATCCAAATTGCTGAAACACACCGCTCTTTTATCCCTTTTGGGCGGTGCAGCAAGTAAGACGTTTTCCCGCAATGTATTGGCCATTCATACTTCTCCCTTGGTATGAATGGTTTTTTTTATCTAAGTTTTTTTATGTTGCCTTATGAAGATGAAAAGGTTGTCTGAAATATGTTTTTCAGACGACCTTTGTGATTTTGATTCTGCCTTATTTGAAAAATTGTCCGCAGCATGCCTTGAATTTTTTTCCTGAACCGCAGATGCAGGCTTGCTTCATTGTCGGGAGTGGAGCGGTTGGATCAATAAAGTACCAGTATCCGTCAATATTGACGAATGTAGATAGTTCATGATGATATGCCGTTTCAGCTCCATCTTGAAAATGGGCATTAAATTCAACTTGCGCGTGGCGTTTGCCGATGAGGGTATGGTGGATTACTTCTAATCCTAGCCAAAGGGTTTCTCGGCTCCATTGCTGTATTTCTTCTTGATTCAGCAGATTTTGCTGGGAGGGAATTGTGGTGGCAACGATATAATCAATATTATGTAACACATAGGCACTGTATCTTGAGCGCATCAGTTTTTCGGCAGTCTGCGGATGAGTTTGATGGGTATGGAAGGGGTGGCAGCATTCAGCGTAGGGGAGGGAAGAAGAACATGGACAAGGGGTAGGGGGCATGGAGGATGTCCTATTAAGGTTTGCTTTGTTGAGGGAATAAAAGTTACTCTAGTAAGTCGTCTGAGACAAAAATATTTGAAATGTTCATTTATTCGGTATTATTTGTTTTATAGGAACATTATTTTACAAGGTTTTTTGATACAATACCTTAGCCCCGTCCCGACAATGCCGGAATGCTATTCCGCGTCCGCTCGGACGGCCTGCCATAAATAAAACAGTTATTTCCCAGCCAAACATCAAGGCCGCCCGCTCTATGCACGAAACTTTTTCCCTCGCACCCATCGTTATCGTCCTCCTCGTTTCCGTCATTACGGTGATTTATTGCCGTAAATTCAACATTCCTTCCATGCTCGGTTATCTTTTGGTTGGTTTTATCGCCGGTCCGGGTATGTTGAAGCTGATTCCGCAAGGCCATGCGACTGATTATCTGGGCGAAATCGGTATCGTATTCCTGATGTTCAGTATCGGTCTCGAATTCTCCCTACCCAAGCTCAAAGCTATGCGCCGCTTGGTGTTCGGTTTGGGTGGTTTGCAGGTCATTGTGACCATGTTGTCGATTATCGGCATTTTGATGTTGATGGGCGTCAGCTTTAATTGGGCGTTTGCCGCAGCCGGGGCGATGACCATGTCGTCCACGGCAATCGTCAGCCGCATCCTGTCCGAAAAAACCGAATTGGGACAGCCGCACGGTCAAATGGCGATGGGCGTCTTGTTGATGCAGGATATTGCCGTCGTACCGCTGATGATCCTGATCCCTGCATTGGGGGGAAATGGCGAAGAAGGCAGCCTGTGGGCGGCGCTTGGTCTTGCCGGATTGAAAATGCTGGTCACGCTGGGCGTATTATTCGTCGTCGGCAGCAAGGTGATGTCGCGCTGGTTCAGAATGGTCGCCAAACGCAAGTCGTCTGAATTGTTCATGATCAACGTCTTGCTGGTAACCTTAGGCGTAGCTTATCTGACCGAACTGGAAGGCTTGTCGATGGCATTGGGCGCATTCGTCGCAGGTATGCTGCTTTCGGAAACGGAATACCGTTTTCAGGTGGAAGACGACATCCGCCCGTTCCGCGATATTCTGCTTGGTTTCTTCTTTATCACGGTCGGCATGAAACTGGATATCCAGGCTTTAATCGGCGGCTGGCAGCAGATTCTGATTTTGCTGGCAATCCTGCTGGTATTGAAAGCATTGGTCGTCTTTTTCATCGCTTTGCATATGAAGCATCCGATTGCGGACAGCTTGAAAACAGCCCTCTATTTAGCACAAGGCGGCGAATTTGGTTTTGTGATGTTAAACATCTCCAGCAAAATCAATATGGTGTCGCCAGAGCTGGAACAGGCGGCTACGGCAGCGATTCTGTTGTCCATGATTATCGCCCCATTTATCTTGGGCAGCAGCGATGCCATCGTCAGCCGTTTTGTCAAATCAAGCTGGGATATGAAGGCATTGGATTTGCACAGTATGTTGGTAGAAACCATGAACAAATCCGACCACGTCCTGATTATCGGTTTCGGACGCGGCGGTCAGACCGTCGGACGCGTCTTGGCTCAGGAAAACATCCCCTACTTCGCCCTCGATCTTGATATTGGCAGGGTTCAGGTGGCACGCAATGCGGGCGAGCCGGTTTCGTTCGGCGATGCCAAGCGGCGGGAAGTCTTGGAAGCCGCAGGTTTGGAACGCGCCAAAATGGTGGTCATTACCCTGAACAATATGCACGAAACTCAGCATGTTCTCGACAATATCATGTCCTTGCATCCGAGTATGCCTGTGTATGTTCGGGCGACCAATGACGATTACGTTAAAATCTTCACAGATATGGGCGCAGAAGAAGCAGTATCCGATACCAAAGAAACTAGCTTAGTGCTGGCAAGCTACGCCATGTTGGGCAATGGCGCGACATACAGCCACGTTTATCAAACCATTACCAACATCCGACACAGCCGCTACGCCTCTCTGGAAGGCTTGTTTGTCGGCAGCGATGATGAAAACGGATTCGGTGAAGAAGGCAAATCCATATGCCGCCACGCCTTCCCTCTGACCGGCGAAGCCTACGCCATCGGCAAAACCATCCGTGATTTACCTTTGGATAACGCCGGCATCAAACTTCTATTTATCCGCCGCAACACAAGCAGGATAGAAAACCCCGACTTGGATTTCCAGCTTCAACCGAATGATATTTTGGTCGTCGCAGGCAGACAGGAGGAAATTATTTCTTTTGAAAACTGGAGTTTGCAAGGAAATACCTAATACACTGAAAAATAAAGCTTGCGCGGAGGATGCTTTTTTGATTTAATAGCGTCTTCGCAAATGCAGCGACAAGGGTGATTAGCTCAGTTGGTAGAGCGTCTGCC
>NZ_KV789531.1:0-9420 GCF_001807625.1 Neisseria sp. HMSC03D10 | reverse complement strand
GCCCCGTCCGCCGCGCCAAATTTCAAAAATACTGACATCGTCGGTATTTTTTATTTTCGGGTGATTAGCTCAGTTGGTAGAGCGTCTGCCTTACAAGCAGAATGTCGGCGGTTCGACTCCGTCATCACCCACCAAGTTTCCTTTCATTGTTGCAAAACAATGATGCGCGGTGGTAGCTCAGTTGGTTAGAGTACCGGCCTGTCACGCCGGGGGTCGCGGGTTCGAGCCCCGTCCGCCGCGCCAAATTTCAAAAATACCGGCTTTGCCGGTATTTTTTTACGCGTAAGAAACGAACGTGGAGAGGGCTGCTACTTGGGCTTTAGACGACGACGTCTTATAGAGATTTCACTTTAAAGCAGGATAGGGTAGAGAAGTGGTCGGCTGTATAGAGAGTCTGCAGTTGATTACCTTGTGCTTTCGAACCTTAGTAAATCGTGTTCTCTTTGAGTTAAGGTGAGGTAACGTTGTTTTGGTTTGAAGTTAAACCATTGTAGGTTCTAATTTTGTTTAAGGTCGTCTGAAAAACAGAAATCCATACCGGATTATGCTTTTCAGACGACCTTTATGATTGGTAGGAACGATAGACTTTCCAAGCCTGACGTTTAACGCCACGCGGCGACAAACTCGTTCCAATGCTGCTTGTCCTGAGCCTGTCCGGTCAGGTAATGCTTCAGCCGTTTGACTTCCACTTCATACTCGTCCGCGTCCAAAGCGCCACTCATCAGGCGGAAGCGCAAGAACATTAAATAAGTGTTTGCCGCATCGGTTTCGCAATAATCGCGGATGTCTTTCAGACGACCTGCGTGGAACGCCTCCCAAACTTTGCTGCCGTCCATGCCCAGTTTGCCAGGGAAGCCGCAAAGTTTCGCCATATCGTCCAGCGGTACATTGGCACGCGGTTGGTACAGGGCGAGCAGGTCCATCAGGTCGCAATGGCGGTTGTGGTAGCGGCTGATGTAGTTGTTCCACTTGAAATCACGGCTGTCGCCGAAATCGCCCTCGCCCATATCCCAATAACGCGCCGCCGCAATGCCGTGTATCAGCGCGCGGTAATGCAGGACGGGCAGGTCGAAGCCGCCGCCGTTCCAACTGACCAATTGCGGCGTATGGCTTTCGATAAGGTCGAAAAACTTGGCGATCATTTCCTCTTCGCTGTCGTGCATTTCGCCTATGGTGCCGACATGGATTTTGTCCTGCCCCCAACGCATACAGCAGGAAATGGCGACTACTTGGTGCAAGTGGTGCTGCATAAAGTCAGAGCCGTTTTGGGCGCGGCGTTTCTGCTGGGCGAACAAGACCACCTCGTCGTCCGGCAAAGAAGCAGGCAGGTCGTACAACAGGCGGATGCCGTTCACATCAGGTACGGTTTCAATATCGAAAGTCAAAATCGGGGTCATGGGCGACTCCTCAAATTCAATCAAAACAGATTAAAACAGACAACAGGATAACGGCATTGTGGCATGTTTCCGCATTTATTGACAGTCAAATCACACCGCCGCCCCACCATTCCATCTGCCTGTACACCTACCCAAAACACCGTCAAAACAGTAAAATCCCCCTTTTATCCCAATTCGAACCATAAGCCATGCTCACCTTCCAACAAATCATCTTCAAACTGCAAACATTCTGGGCAGACAAAGGCTGCACCGTCATCCAACCTTTCGACATGGAAGTCGGCGCCGGTACTTCCCACCCCTCCACCTGCCTGCGCGCGCTCGGCCCCGAGCCTTGGTTTGCCGCCTACGTCCAACCCAGCCGCCGCCCCAAAGACGGCCGCTACGGCGACAACCCCAACCGCCTGCAACACTATTACCAATTCCAAGTCGCCCTCAAACCCGCGCCCGCCAATATCCAAGACCTCTATCTCGATTCCCTGCGCGAATTGGGCATCGACCCCAAAGTCCACGACATCCGTTTCGTTGAAGACGACTGGGAAAACCCCACCCTCGGCGCATGGGGCTTGGGCTGGGAAGTCTGGCTCAACGGCATGGAAGTGACCCAGTTCACCTACTTCCAACAAGTCGGCGGCATCGACTGCACGCCTGTACTCGGCGAAATCACCTACGGCATCGAACGCTTGGCGATGTACCTGCAAGGCGTGGAAAACGTCTATGACCTCGTTTGGGCAAAAACGCTGGACGGCAACACCGTCACCTACGGCGACGTGTACCACCAAAACGAAGTCGAACAATCCACCTACAACTTCGAATACAGTGATGCCGACTGGCTGCTGCGCCAGTTCAACGACTACGAAGCGCAAGCCAAACGCCTGCTCGCCGAAGAAAACGCCAGCCTCGCCCTGCCCGCCTACGAGCTGGTCCTCAAAGCCGGACACACCTTCAACCTCTTAGACGCACGCGGCGCCATTTCCGTGACCGAACGCGCCACCTACATCGGCCGCATCCGCACCCTCAGCCGTACCGTAGCGCAGAAATACGTTGAAAGCCGCGAGAAACTGGGCTTCCCGTTGATTAAAAAATAACGATACATCGTCTGAAACAGGTTTTCAGACGACCTTTATTGCGTATCCATTAATACAGGCCGTACGGCATATGCAGGATTTATAAGCAGGGCCTACGGACAAACAGAAAGTCTCACATGACAACCCAAACCCTTTTAATCGAACTCCTTACCGAAGAACTCCCCCCCAAAGCCCTGAATAATTTAGGCAACCACTTCGCCGCTTCTGTTGCCGAAGGCTTGGAAAAAACGCAACTGATTGACGGTGCAGCCGAATATACCGCCTACGCCTCGCCGCGCCGTTTGGTCGTTCAAGTTAAAAACGTGAAAGCCGTTCAAGCCGATCAAAAAATCGTGAAAAAAGGCCCTGCCGTGGTAAATGCCATGAAAGACGGTGCGCCGACCAAGGCTTTGGAAGGTTTTGCACGCGGTGCGGGGGTGAAAATCGAAGACTTGACCATCGTCCACGACGGCAAGCAGGATGTGTACGCCTACGAATATATCCAAACCGGCAAACTGTTGGGCGAACTTTTGGAAGACATTATCAATCAAGCCGTTAAGAAACTGCCGATTCCGAAAGTGATGCGTTGGGGCAGCAGCACGTTTACCTTCGTGCGCCCCGTTCACGGGCTGATTGTGCTGCACGGCGGCAACATCGTGAACGTCAGCGTTTTGGGTCTGCAAAGTGGCAATCAAACCTTGGGACACCGCTTCCTTTCCAGCGGCGAAATCACCATTGAAAACGCCGACAGCTACGCCGCACAAATGCGCGAGCAAGGCAAAGTCGTCGCTTCGTTTGTCGAGCGCAAAGCCGTGATTCAGACGGCTTTGAACGAGCAGGCAGGTCGTCTGAAAGCCACCGTAGCCGCCGATGAAGCCCTGCTGGACGAAGTGACCGCGCTGGTTGAATGGCCTGTGGTATTGGAAGCCGGTTTTGAAGAACATTTCCTCGCCGTACCGCAGGAATGCCTGATTCTGACCATGCAGCAAAACCAAAAATACTTCCCGCTGCTCGACCAAAACGGCAAGCTGATGAATCGCTTCCTGCTGGTCTCCAACCTGCAAACCGAAGACCCGTCGCACATCATCCAAGGCAACGAACGCGTTTTGCGTGCGCGCCTGTCTGATGCCGAATTCTTCTACAAGCAAGACCAGAAAGCGACTTTGGAAAGCCGCCTGCCCAAGCTGGCAAACGTGGTGTACCACAACAAAATCGGTTCGCAAGCCGAACGCATCGAACGCCTGCAAAGCATCGCCGCCCACATCGCCAAAGCTTTGGGCGCAGATGCCGCCGCAGCCGAACGCGCCGCGCGTTTGGCGAAAGCCGACTTGGTGACCGAAATGGTCGGTGAGTTCCCCGAACTGCAAGGCACGATGGGCAAATACTACGCCCGCTTAGACGGCGAAACCGAAGAAATCGCCGAAGCCGTCGAGCAGCACTATCAACCGCGTTTTGCCGGCGACAACCTGCCGAACGGCAAAGTCGCCACCGCCGTGGCGCTGGCCGACAAGCTGGAAACCTTGGTCGGCATTTGGGGCATCGGCCTGATTCCTACCGGCGACAAAGACCCCTACGCCCTGCGCCGCGCCGCCTTGGGTATTTTGCGGATGCTGATGCAGTATGGTTTGGACGTAAACGAGCTGATTCAGACGACCTTCGACAGCTTCCCCAAAGGTTTGCTCAACGAGAAAACGCCGTCTGAAACCGCCGACTTCATGCAGGCGCGCCTTGCCGTGTTGCTGCAAAACGACTATCCGCAAGACATTGTTGCCGCCGTACTTGCCAAACAGCCGCGCCGTTTGGACGATTTGACCGCCAAACTGCAAGCCGTCACTGCGTTCAAACAACTACCCGAAGCCGCCGCACTCGCCGCCGCCAACAAACGCGTGCAAAACCTGCTGAAAAAAGCCGATGCCGCACTGGGCGAAGTCGATGAAAGCCTGCTGCAACAAGACGAAGAAAAAGCCCTGTATGCTGCCGCACAAGACTTGCAGCCGAAAATCGCCGCCGCCGTTGCCGAAGGCAATTTTCAGACGGCCTTGTCCGAACTGGCCTCCGTCAAACCGCAAGTCGATGCCTTCTTCGACGGCGTAATGGTGATGGCGGAAGACCCCGCCGTAAAACAAAACCGCCTGAATTTGCTGAACCGTTTGGCAGAACAGATGAACGCGGTAGCGGATATTGCGCTCTTGAGCGAATAATATCGAGCCATAAACAAAGGTCGTCTGAAAACGGGAAAGCAGCTTTGCCCAACGTTTTCAGACGACCTTTTTGATTGTTTCAGGTTCGCTAGGTAACCGATTTAAAGTTAATCCACTATATATAGTGAACTTATTTCGTTTTCGAGATTGGCTCTACTATTTTCGTGCAAAAGTGGAAACCTAAAGATTAGAAATCTTGGAAATATTTAAATATTCTTGAAAGACTGAAATATAGACTTTTGTCTGTGTGGAAATGACGAAGGTGATGCAGCATGGGCTTTGCTTTCAAAAGTTATGGAAAAAAGCTTTTAAAGTTTTTGGCATAATTTGCCGATAAAGCTTGTGCCAAAAGTTTTGGTTTTCTGGACGGCATATGGTTTGGCAAGTTTGTTCTAAAAATTATCAACCGAATGCCTGCATATGATTTTTCAAAAAAAACGTCGTCTGAAAATTTTTCAGACGACGTTTTTATATTTTGTCGTTCAATGGCGTTATTCTGCCGTATCAGAAGCAGCCTCTTCTTGTTCTTTGATTGCCTCCAATGCGGCAAGTTGTGCCGCGACACCTTGTTCGATTTTCGACAGGCTGGCGGATTTTGCTTCGTGGTAGGCTTCTTCTAAGGCATAGCTGAAACCGACATCGTCTGTGCCGCCATGGCTTTTGATGACGATACCGCGTAGGCCGAGCAGGATGGCGCCGTTGAATTTGCGCGGATCCAGTTTGCTTTTCAAGCCTTTCAGGGCGGGGAGGGCGGCGACGGCGGCCATTTTGTTGAACAGGTTGCGTTGGAATTCCTGACGGATGGCTCCGCTCATGAATTTGACCGCGCCTTCGATGGTTTTAAGCATGATGTTGCCGACAAAGCCGTCTGCGACAATCACGTCGGCTTCGCCGTACAGGACTCCATTGCTTTCAATGTTGCCGATGAAATTCAGTTTGCTGCTTTTGAGCAGTTTGAAGGTTTGTTTGACGGTGTCCGTGCCTTTGATGTCTTCGGTGCCGACGTTAAGCAGGCCGACGCGCGGGCTACCTTTTTGCGGGTAGAGGGCTTGGAAGAGTTCGTTGCCGATGATTGCGAACTGTACGAGCTGCTCGGGCGTGCAGTCGACGTTTGCGCCCAAATCGAGGGCGAGGGTCAGGTGTTCGCTGTCGGAAGGCAGGAATTTGGCGATGGCGGGGCGGTCGATGCCGGGAATGGTTTTGAGGACGAAGCGGGCGGTCGCCATGAGCGCGCCGGTGTTGCCGGCGGAGACGGCGGCTTGCGCGGTGCCTTCTTTGACTTGGTTGATGGCAATGCGCATGGAGGAGTCTTTTTTGTTTTTCAGGGCAAGCTGAGGGGCTTCGTCCATGCCGACGACTTCGGAGGCGTGGAGCACGGTAATGCGCTCCATCGGCGCGTTGGCTGCGGAGAGGGCTTGGCGGACGGCGGATTCGTCGCCGACCATAATGAGGTGTACGTCTTGCTGCTGTTTCAAAAAGGCAAGGGCACCGGGGACGGTAACTGGGAGACCTGAGTCGCCGCCCATGGCATCTACGGCCAATGTAATCATGTTGTTCTCCGGTTTGTGCTGTGAAGCGGAAGAGGGGCGGTGTCGGCTGCCTCTGTGGGTTTGTTCGGCTTCACAGTCGGTTTCAGACGACCTTTTTGCGATACGCGGTACGGGGTCGTCTGAAAAGGGGTGTATGTGTGGTCGGGGGCTTCGGATTGAAGGGTTGCGTTCCACATTCTAATGCGTTTTATGAAGATACGCTGAAAAGAGGCAAAATCTCGTTTTGTCGGTGTTCTACGGATTTCGCTTTTACCGTTTCCGGAGAAGGCGGGCTTCTCCGTCGCGGGCTTATTTTTTGCCTTCGGCGGCAAGGCGGTTGTGTTCGTCGATGTCGAGTGCGTCCCAAGGGTAGTTGATCCACCAGTCTTCTACGGTAAGGCCGCTGAAGTAGGGGATGCTTTCGGGGATTTTACCGACTTTGGCTTTGATTTTTTCGTGCAGGACGGCAACGCCGATGGTGCCGAAATCTTCTTTTTGCAACTCGGTCAGGCAGAATTCCATGGTTACGCGGCTGTCGTCGACTTCATCGACTACGAGTACGTTTTTGCCTTTCAATGCGTCAGGCACGGGGTCGAGCCATTGGACTTTTTTGACTTCTTCCGTTACCTGTCCTTCGTTGTCGCTGTCGTAATAGGCGGTGGTTACGGCGTAAATCGGGATTTCCAGAAAGCAGCGCAGCATACGGGCGGGGATGAAGCCGCCGCCGCCGATGGCGATCATGGCATCGTATTTGACGCCGGAGTTTTGGATTTTTTCCGCCAACGCTTTGATCACGCGGTGGATATCGTCGTAGGTGTACCAGATTTTCTGTTTCATGGCGATTCCCGATTGGATGGGGTGTATCAGTTTGAACTGCAGGGATTTTGTGCCGCATTTTGAAGCATGGGCAGGCATGGAGTCGGGCAGTTCGGATGTAATGTAAAAAAGCCAGCATTGCATGGCAATATTCTGGCTTTTTCAGTCAGTCGAATAAGATTATTCGCCTTTGGCTTTCACTACTTTACGGCCGCGGTACATACCGTTGGGGGAAATGTGGTGCGGGCGGTGTACTTCGCCGGTTACGCTGTCAACAGACAGAGAAGGCGCGGTCAAAGCGTCGTGAGAGCGGTGCATACCGCGTTTGGAAGGGGATTTTTTGTTTTGTTGAACGGCCATTTCAAGCTCCTAGATAAATAAAACTGTGTCCTGATTAACTGCTTTTCAAACCTGCTAAAACAGCAAAAGGGTTGGGTTTGTCCTGATTGACTTGTTCCAGCGCGGCATTGTCGCAGTTTTCGTGGCGCGGGGAGAAGGGGAGCGACATTAGGATTTGGTCTTCCACCAACCCGCGTACGTCGAGTTCTTTCTCAATCGGCATGCCTTCCAACTCTTCGTCGGCAAGCATTGCTTCATCCAAGTCCTCTTCGTTGGTGAACAAAACAATACGGCTGGTTTCGTCGAGCGTAAACGGCATGGGGCGGATACATCGTTGGCAAATCAGCGGCATATCGGCTTTGACGTTCAAATCGAGAAACAAACGCTGCAGCCGGTCGCGTCCGCCGCTCAGCGTAAACGACACTTTGGTCTGTTTGTCGGCCGGATAATCGTGCGAACGGACTCGTTCGTCCAATTCCTCAAGCAGGAAGCTGCCTTGCAGGCTCTGCTTTTCGGAGGCGAAAACTTCTGGGTCAATCAAATTAGGGTCTGACATAAACGGGGTATGATATAATTTCGACAGTCTAACGTCAATATTTTTAAGCAAAATATGAGTGCAAAACTGCCTTTGATATTGGGTTCGGGTTCGGTGTTCCGCCGCGCGCAGCTCGAACGTTTGGGCGTTGATTTTCAAACTGCCGCGCCTGATTTCGACGAAACGCCTGCTGCGGGTGAAAACGCGGCGGATACTGCCTTGCGTTTGGCGGAAGGGAAGGCGCGTTCGCTGGCGGCTCGACTTCCTGCCGCGTTGGTGATCGGCGCGGACCAAGTGGCGTGGTGCAATGACCGCCAGTTGGGCAAGCCGATGAACGTCGCAAATGCACAACAAATGCTCAGGGATTTGA
The DNA here is from genome assembly GCF_001807625.1 of Neisseria sp. HMSC03D10. Classification (NCBI taxonomy): domain Bacteria; kingdom Pseudomonadati; phylum Pseudomonadota; class Betaproteobacteria; order Neisseriales; family Neisseriaceae; genus Neisseria; species Neisseria sp. HMSC03D10. The sequence goes on along the minus strand of NZ_KV789531.1, from coordinate 1,169 downwards.
GCGGCAGAAAGATTGAATTTTACAGCGCAATCGTGCTTTTGAATACTGCTTCGGGACGCATTCAGCGCCATGTCGATAACACGTCGGTTGTGATGCGCGTGCTGACAGACGGGCAGATTGAGCGTTATCTGGCGCGCGAGCCGGATGCGGTTTACTGCGCGGGTGCGGCGAAGAGCGAGGGCTTGGGCGCGGCGTTGCTGGAGCGAATAGACAGCAGCGACCCGAACGCGCTTATCGGTTTGCCCATCTTCAAACTGGTCGAGTTTTTAAAAAACGAAGGCGTAGAAGTCATTTAGGTCGTCTGAAAACAGCCGTTTGACGGTTTCAGACGACCTTCCGTATAGGAAATCCATCATGTCCCCGATTCTTTACCTGATTCCCACCCCTTTGGGTGCGCCCGATACACCCTGCCTGCTGCCGCACGAACAGACGCAGATTACCGGCTTGACCGATTTCGTGGTTGAGGCCGAAAAAACCGCCCGCGCCCATTTGAAACATTTGGGCATCACGACCCCCATTCGCGAGCTGAACCTGCAAACCCTCAACGAACACACCGACCTGAAAACCCTGCCCGAGCTTCTGAAACCTTTGCAGGAAGGGCGCAGCATGGGCATCCTCAGCGAAGCGGGTTGTCCCGCGGTTGCCGATCCCGGCGCGAATTTGGTGGCATTGGCGCACCGACAAGGCTATGAAGTCCGTCCGCTGGTCGGCCCGTCCAGCCTGTTGCTCGCGCTGATGGCGTCGGGGGCGAACGGGCAGAATTTCGCGTTTAAAGGCTATCTGCCGTCCGAGAAAAGCGAGCGTATCGCCGCTTTGAAGAGCTTGGAACAGCGTTCGCGCCAGCAAAACGAAACCCAGCTTTTCATCGAAACGCCTTACCGCAACGACGCGTTGCTCGCCGACGCGCTGGAAACGCTGTATCCCGAAACCCGCCTCTGCACCGCAACCGACCTGACTTTGCCGACGCAGGAAATCATCAGCCAAACCGTTGCCGCTTGGCGGAAATTGAAAACGCTGCCGAATTTAAAAAAACGCCCGACGATATTTGTGTTGCACGCGGGTTAGGAAAGCAGGGGCGGGCGGTTGGATGAATTAGAGCCCGCCATACTGAAAAAGGTCGTCTGAAACCTTCCAGATAAGTTTGAACTGCACCCCAAAAGTTGGACATC
>NZ_KV789530.1:0-578 GCF_001807625.1 Neisseria sp. HMSC03D10 | reverse complement strand
AAGGTGGTAAGGGTGAGGGCGCCGTTGGTGGTAACCATTCCATCGAATGTACCTGTGAAATTACCCGATTTCAAACAAATCTATTCGGGTCGTTATATTTTGAGAGACAGAAAAACTCAGAAAGTCGTAAGAAACCGTCCATATACTTTAACACTGGAGGATGGTAGTCAAATTGAAGGAATAACAAACAGTAAAGGTGAAACGATGATTGTTAATACGTCATCACCGCAGAAAGTTGTATTCGAGCAGGAGAAAAAAACGAAAAAAGAACCGCATCTGTTGCATATTGCCGGAGGGGGAACGATTAAATTACATTTTGAAATTTTTGATGAGGAATAATTTATGGCAATGATTACTCGGCTAAAAGTGCATAAAGAATACGCCGATATAGAACTTGGAGACTTGGGATATTTGTATATAGTATGGGAATTTGTTTTAAGGTTTTACAATGGCAAATCGACTAAAAATTTAGATGCCTTCAGTGGATCTTGCAGTGTAAAAGGTAGAAAACAAAACGGATTCGACCATGTAGTAAACCTTACCGAGCGAATGACCGGATATTATTGGCCGTATAAGCC
>NZ_KV789529.1:8287-25856 GCF_001807625.1 Neisseria sp. HMSC03D10 | reverse complement strand
GAGTGTCCAAGATTTGGGGGCCAGTTCAGTTTCAGACGACCTTTTTCCTTCTACTGAACTGTTTTTTTTAAACCGCTTCCGCTTCTTCCGCGAGGAAACCGCGCAGTTTTTGCATGGCTTTGGCTTCGATTTGGCGGATGCGCTCGGCAGACACGCCGTATTCGGCTGCCAGCTCGTGCAGGGTCAATCCGCCATCGTCTTGCAGCCAGCGGCTTTCTACGATGCGGCGGCTGCGGTCGTCCAGTTGAGCCAATGCGTTTTGCAAACCTTCGGTTTGCAGGGCGTAATGGGCTTGTTTGGACAGTTGGCGGCTGGGCTCGGCATCGTGGTCGGCAAGCCAGTCGATGGGGGCGAAGCTGTCTTCGTCATCGTTGTTGTCCGCCATGATGGCGATGTCGTGTCCGGTCATGCGTTGTTCCATTTCCATGACTTCGGACAATTTGACGCCCAAATCGTCGGCGATGTCTTGCGCTTCTTTCGGAGACAAGGCATTCAGGTTTTTACGCATGCTGCGCAGATTGAAGAACAGTTTGCGTTGCGGTTTGGTGGTCGCTACGCGTACCAGTCGCCAGTTGCGCAGGATAAATTCGTGGATTTCTGCCTTAATCCAGTGTACGGCGAATGAAAACAGGCGCGCGCCACGGCTGGGCTCGTAGCGTTTGACCGCTTTCATCAGTCCGATGTTGCCTTCTTGGATAAGGTCGGCTTGGTTCAGGCCATAGCCGTCGTAGCCTCGTGCTATGGATACGACGACGCGCAAATGGGAAAGGATGAGTTGTTTGGCGGCGTTAAGGTCGCCTTTTTGCTGACGCTCCGCGAGTTGGCTTTCTTCTTCGGGCGTCAACATGGGAATGCTATTGACGGTATGAATGTATTGCTCAAGGCTGCCGTTGCCGCTATGGATAACGGGTAATGCAAAGGCGTTATTCATGAGAGTTGCTTTCCTTTATATGATGTAGAGACTATTGTTTACTTGTTGTTTGCCGTGCAGTATATCACTGCCTGTTGCCCTATCGTATGCTGTCAAATGCCTTTTTCTGTAAAAGACTGTTTGATAGGTGGATTTTTTTGCTTTTTGAAATTCGATTGATTTTGAAAATTTGACTGTTTTACTGGGAATAAGTTCAGTATATTACAAACATTCTTGTATGTAAATATTAAAGTTCAAGAAAAACGGCCTTATAAAAAGACCGCTTTTTCAAACTTAATCTGCTTTTTTCCTGATTAAAAACAGTGTGATGGCAATGATTGACAATACTCCGATCAACCACAGCGAACCGCCTGCCTTCATATAAGGGGTTTCGCCGATATAGCCTTTGATATGCCCTTCCAAGACGGCATCGGTATTGGGTTCACTCTCGGCGATGATGCTGCCTTTGGGAGAAATAATGGCGGTTGCGCCGGTATTGGTGGCACGGACCATATAGCGTCCAAGCTCCATCGCGCGGGCTTGGGATTGCTGGAGCTGTTGATACATCGCGTTGGAGTCGCCGTACCACGCCATATTGCTGACGTTGGCAAGCAGCGTAGCGTTTTTGGCGGTAGCAATAAGTTCGTCGCCAAAGCCGTCTTCATAGCAGATGTTGAAGGCGACTTTTTGATCTTTCATCGTCAAGGGAGCCTGCCCCGCTCCGCCGCGACGGAAGTCGGCAAGCGGCATATTCATCAGCTTGTACAACGGTTCGGTCAAAAAGGGCAGCGGTTTGTATTCGCCAAAGGGAACCAGATGATTTTTGGCGTAATACGGGAGGTCGTCTGAAATATCATCGTAGTCGCTCAAATTGATTACGGCGTTTTCGTATCCGCTGCCGTCGGCTGTGTATTGACCGATACCGACGGCCAATGCGCTGCCGTTGGTGTGCGCCTGCTCGGCAAACTGGGTCAGGATGTTTTCCGGCAAATCCTGACGCATCACGGGCAGAGCGGTTTCCGGCAGGATAACGATGTCGGCGGATGTTTTGCTGATTTGACCGTAGTATTTCTGAATGGTGGGGACGACTTGTTCTTCATTCCATTTCAGGCTCTGCTCGATATTGCCCTGCACGAGCGCGACGGTACTGGTGCTGCCGTCGGGTTTGGTAAAGTCAGTTTGCTGGGCGATATAGCCGACGGTACACAGCATGACTATCATGCACATCGGCAGCAGGCGCTGTTTCAGACGACCCGTATTGTCAATCAGCAACACCAGCCACGCGCTGACAAATGCCGTAGCCAGCGTCACCAGATGAATACCGCCCAAAGGCGCAAAGCCGGCAAGCGGGCTTTCTTTGACGATTTGGGAATAGCCGATTGCCCCCCAGCCGAAGCCGGTCAACAGGCGTTCGCGGGCAAATTCCGCCAGCGTCCACAAAATCGGCAAAACGATGCCGACCTTAACCCAACGCGGCAGATGAAACTTCTTCCACAACCAAAAACAGGCGGCAGGATACAGCGCGAGAAACGCCGGCAGCAGGAAAGTCAGCGGAATCGCGTATAAATTAGGCAAGCCGGAAACATCGTGCAGCGCGGTATGTATCCAATAAAACTGCGCCGTATAAGCAATCAGCCCAAACAGATAGGCGGTGGAAACAGCGAAGCGCGGACGCAGTTCAATCAGTCGGATCAATGCGCCAAACAGCAAAGGCATCAACCAAAAATGGTAATAAGGTGCGAAAGTTAAGGGTGTGGCGGCGGCAATCAGGATCACCAGCGGCCAGTACAGCACAGGATGCTGCCAATATTGTTCGAGTTTGCGGAAAATGTTCATTGCAGAGAAAAGAAAATAAGAGGTCGTCTGAAAATACAGATTCAACAAAGTTGAACCATTTTCAGACGACGTATCGATTGTTTAGTGTTTTTGAAACAGCTTCATCAATGGCAGAGCAACAGCGCAGGCGACGGCGCCGGCAATCAGCCCGACGGCGAGGTTGGCGACATGCTCCATCAAACCGCTGTCCCAATGTTGCGCGTGTAAGAAATCATGCAAAAAGCCCAAGTTGTGGGTAATCAGACCGCCGCCGACGAGGAACATGGCAAGCGTGCCCACCACGCTCAAACCGCGCATGAACCAAGGCATAAAGGCAATCAAGCCCCGTCCGACCGTTTGGATGCCCGTGCTTTTTTGACGCATCAGCAGCATGCCGAAGTCGTCGAGTTTGACGATAACGCCGACCAAACCGTACACAAAAGCGGTCATACCGATGCCGATTGCCGTCATCACCAGCGAACGGGTCATCAGATCGTATTTTTCAACCACGCCCAAAGCAATAATAATGATCTCGGCAGACAGGATGAAATCCGTACGAATCGCGCCTTTAATCTTGGTTTTTTCGTCCAGCGTTTCGGCGGCAGCCTCCTCGTCTTCATGCGCTTCGTGGCGGTGTAGAAATTTATGCAGCAGCTTTTCCACGCCCTCGAAACACAAATAAATCCCGCCTATCATCAATAAAGGCGTAATCAGCTTCGGCAAAAAGGCAGACAGCAGCAAAGCCAGCGGCACCAAAATCAGCTTGTTCACCAAAGAACCTTTCGCCACCGCCCAAATAATCGGCAGCTCACGTTCCGCCGACACGCCCGTAACCTGATTCGCATTGAGCGCCAAATCATCGCCGACCACGCCCGCCGTTTTCTTGGCGGCCATTTTGGTCATCAGGGCAACGTCGTCCAAGACAGCGGTAATATCGTCCAAAAGGGTGAAAAGCGAGGCAAATGCCATGATATATTTCCGAAAAAAGGGTCAGATTGAAGAAGCCGGCTATTATAACCGAGAAAGTATGACACCGAAGGCTTTCAGACGACCTTTAATGGAAATTAACGGAATTTGGCGGGAAAGTTGAAGCATTTTCGAAGGCAACTGCGCGATATGGACAACAATTCAAATCATCACGGCTTCCATAACAGTAAAACAACCGCCCTGCCCTTTTTCAGACGACCTTTCCATGCAGAAAATCATCAGGAAATATCATGCAGTTTCGCCCGAAACAGACAGTCAATGCTATACTTGCCAACTTATTGTCGATGAAAACCGGCTGGAAACAGCCGTTACGGAAACGAGAAATCAAGATGAGCAGAATCCAGCAAACCTTTGCCGCGCTTGACGGCGCAAAAGCCCTGATTCCCTATATCACCGTAGGCGATCCCAATCTCGACACCACGCTTGCGCTGATGCACAGTTTGGTTGAAAACGGCGCCGACATCCTCGAATTGGGCGTTCCTTTTTCTGACCCGATGGCGGACGGCCCGACCATCCAGCGCGCCGCCGAGCGCGCGTTGGCAAACAAAGTTTCCCTCAACGACGTATTGAATATCGTGCGCCGCTTCCGCGAAACAAACGGCAATACGCCCGTCGTCCTGATGGGTTATCTGAACCCGATTCACAAAATAGGTTATCAGGCATTTGCCCAAGCAGCGGCTGAAGCCGGCGTGGACGGCGTGCTGACCGTCGATTCTCCTGTTGAAACCATCACCCCGCTGCACGACGCACTCAAAGCGCGCGGCATCGACTGCATTTTCCTGATTGCCCCGACCACGACCGAAGAGCGCATTCAAACCATCGCCCGCGTTGCAGGCGGCTTTGTCTATTACGTTTCGCTCAAAGGCGTTACCGGCGCGGCAAGTTTGGATACCGAAGAAGTTTCGCGTAAAATAGAGCTTTTGCGCAAGTATATCGACATCCCGATCGGCGTCGGTTTCGGCATCAGCAACGCCGAAAGCGCGCGCAAAATCGGCGCCGTTGCCGATGCCGTCATCGTCGGCAGCCGCATCGTCAAAGAAATTGAAAATAACGCAGGCCGTGAAGCAGAAGCCGTCGGCGCGTTGGTAAAAGAATTAAAAGACGCAATCCGTTAAGGCCTTTTCCGAAAACACACGCAAAGGTCGTCTGAATCCCGAATTCCAAGGAGTCATCCATGAGTTGGTTAGACAAAATCCTACCGCCCAAAATCAAAAACCGCAGCAAAAGTGAAGGCTCGTCCAACGTTCCCGAAGGTCTGTGGCACAAATGCTCATCCTGCTCGGCAACCATCTACTCGACCGAACTTCAGCAAAACGACCAAGTTTGTCCAAAATGTAACCACCATAACCCGCTTTCCGCACGCGAACGCCTCAATTTGCTTCTGGACGAAGAAGGTCGCGAAGAAATCGCCGCCAACATCAAACCGACCGACCCGCTGAAATTCAAAGACAGCAAAAAATACCCCGAACGCTTGGCCGCCGCGCGCAAAGCCACCGGCGAAGATGATGCGTTGGTCGTGATGAAAGGCTTTATGAACGGCCTGCCCGTCGTGATTGCCGCCTTCGAATTCCGCTTTATCGGCGGCTCTATGGGTTCCGTCGTCGGCGAACGCTTCGTTCAAGGCGTGCGCCGTGCCGTAGCCGACAACTGCTCTTTTATCTGTGTTGCCGCATCGGGCGGTGCGCGGATGCAGGAAGGTGTCAACTCATTGATGCAGATGACCAAAACCAGCGCGGCATTGCATCTTCTGACTGAAAAACACCTGCCGTTCATCTCTGTCCTGACCGACCCGACCATGGGCGGCGTATCCGCCAGCTTCGCCTTCCTCGGCGATGTCGTGCTTGCCGAACCCAACGCCCTTATCGGCTTTGCCGGTCCGCGCGTTATCGAACAAACCGTCCGTGAAACCTTGCCCGAAGGCTTCCAACGCGCAGAATTCCTGCTGGAAAAAGGCGCTATCGACCAAATCGTCGACCGTCGCAGCATGAAACAGCGCATCAGCGACCTGATTACCCTGCTGCGCCGCGAAGACAAAGTCAACGCCGCTTAAACCGGGAGGGTTTGAGCTAAACAAAGGTCGTCTGAAAACTGATTTTTCGGTTTTCAGACGACCTCTTTATTTAGATAGCCCTCATTCAATACATATGTTTATTTCAACTAATAATCAATCCAAACCAAGACATCTAGAAGCAGGCAAAAGCATATAATCACTTTGTTTTCTATTTCTATTTGTAATGAAATCAGACCCATATCCATATACTTATAAAGTATTACATACCCTCCAAATCTGGTTTTAAGATTTGTAAATTTGACATAGGTCAAATTATTGCAAATAATGGATTCATATAATGTTAATGTTTAGAGTATCGAATAATCGGGAACAGCCATGTCCTGCCTAAAAACGAAACACACATCAGGCATCTTGAATATGATGCTGGCGATGTTTGCCGTATTTATCCTATTGTTTTCGACACTGCCCGCTTACGCTGAGCGTTTGCCTGACTTTTTGTCAAAAGTCCAGCCTTCGGAAATTTTTCCGGGTGCAGACCGTTATGGCAAGCCTGAAGGCAAGCCTATGGTTGCCCGTGTTTATAAGGGCGACGAGCAGTTGGGTTTGGTGTATATCACGACGGACGTGGTCAATACACGCGGCTATTCGAGCAAACCGATTGATACGATGATGGCTTTGGCCAACGACGGAACGATCGCCGGTGCGAAGCTGGTCGATCACCATGAGCCGATTATGCTTATTGGTATCCCGCAATCGCGTGTGGATAAATTCATCAATAAGTATATCGGTTTGAATTTTATTAAAAATCCACCTACTCCGGGTGTTGCACCCGGGGACATCATCAGCGGCGCGACCGTTACGCTGATGGTGATTAACGACAGTATCCAGCGTTCGTTCAAAGTTGTTGCCGGCAAATATGGTTTGGGCACTGACAAAGCCGTTCAGACGGCCTCAGCCAATGCTGCGGATACGCAACAGGCTGCCGCTCCTGCGGCTCAAACCCGGCCTCGCCGCGCTGTCAACCCTGACAAGCAGGATATCCAATCTTGGAATGCACTGCTGGAACAAAAAGCCATCGGTCATCTGCACATTACTGTTGACGAAATCAACAAGCTGTTTGAAAAAGGCGGCAAAGCAGGTGTTGCCGAACATGCCGAACAAGGTGCAGGCGACGATACCTTTATCGATTTGTACACTGCCGTAGTCAGCCAGCCTTCCATCGGCAAAAGCCTGCTGGGCGAGGAAGGTTGGAAAAACCTGCAAAACCGTCTGCAACCTGGTCAACAAGCTGTCTTGGTTGCCGGTGAAGGTCGTTATTCTTGGAAAGGTTCGGGCTATGTCCGCGGCGGTATTTTCGATCGTATCGAGATGATTCAAGGCGAAAACAGCTTCCGCTTCACCGACGCGCAACACGAACGCTTGGTTGATTTGGCAGCCGAAGGCGCGCCCCACTTTAAAGAAGTATCTTGGTTTACGATTCCCGAAGGTGTGGAATTCGATGCTGCCGAACCTTGGCGTTTGCAGTTGATGGTTCAACGCGTACTGAGCGTAAACGACAAAGCATTCGTAACCGCCGATTTGGATTACGAGCTGCCTCAAGGTTACTATGTCGATGACCCGAAAGCACCGCCCGTCGAAATCAGCGCGCCAGTCGAACCGGCAGCTGCCCCTGCCGCCGACCAAGCTTCAGACACCAAAGGCATAGCCGAAGAAGCCTCTTCAAACGACGGTGCATCCAACCAACTCTGGAAACAGGTGTGGAAAGCGAAACAAGGACAAATCGCCGTAGTCGGCATCGCCTTGACCATCCTGCTTTTGGTCTTCCTGTTCCAAGACTGGATTGTCCGCTATGAGAAATGGTACGACCGCTTCCGCTTGGTATTCCTGACATTTACCCTGTTCTATATCGGCTGGTACGCTCAGGCGCAACTGTCGGTCGTCAATACGCTGACGCTGTTCTCCGCCATCCTGACCGAATTCCGTTGGGACTTCTTCCTGATGGATCCGATTGTGTTCATCCTGTGGCTGTTTACCGCCGCAACCATGCTGCTGTGGAACCGCGGTACATTCTGCGGCTGGCTCTGCCCCTTCGGTTCGCTGCAAGAGTTGACCAACCGTATCGCCAAAAAATTAGGCGTGAAACAGATTACCGTGCCGCACCTGCTGCACACGCGCCTGACTGCGATTAAATACGTCATTTTCTTCGCACTGTTGGCAATTTCCCTGTACGATTTGGGCACGGCGGAAAAATTCGCAGAAGTAGAACCTTTTAAAACGGCGATTATTTTGAAATTCGTCCGCGAATGGTGGTTTGTCGCGTTTGCCGTTACCCTTTTGGTTGCCGGCCTGTTTATCGAACGCTTCTTCTGCCGCTATCTGTGCCCATTGGGCGCGGGCATCGCCCTACCCGGCCGCTTCCGCGTATTCGACTGGCTGCGCCGCTACAAAATGTGCGGTAACCCTTGCCAAATCTGTACGCACGAATGCCCCGTTCAGGCGATTGCACCGGAAGGCGACATCCATCCGAACGAATGTATCCAGTGCCTGCACTGCCAAGTCATGTATCACCATGACACACGTTGCCCGCAAGTTGTGGCAACCAACAAGAAAAAACAAAAACAGGCGGCGGCAAAAGCCGACCCCGAAACCGCATCTGCAAAACAGCAGCCTGGGGAGCAGGTTGTGCAGTTTGTGAAAAAAGAAACCGCCCCTAAAGCCGGCGAATAATCTGAAACCCTAAAGAAATACCGGGTCAACCGTACCCACACTTATAAACATAAATACGTTTTTTCAATCGGCAGGTCGTCTGAAAACGCCGGCTGCCGAATTTTATCCAAGGAGTGTTGTATGTCAGACGAAAAATTAGAACAAAACGGCTTAAGCCGTCGTTCATTCTTAGGTACTGCCGCCGTTTCAGGCGCAGGTATTGCCGGCGCCGGTCTGTTGGGTTTGGCGGGCTGTTCCAAAGAGGGTGGCGATAAAGCCGCCGCTTCAGGTGCTGCGCCTGCCGCTAAAACCGAGTCTCATGCCTCTGCCGAACCGGGCAAACAGACTTCCGAAGTCGGTCCGGGCGAACTCGACCAATACTACGGCTTCCTCTCCGGTGGCCAATCGGGCGAAATGCGCTTGATCGGCGTACCTTCCATGCGCGAACTGATGCGTATCCCCGTGTTCAACATGGACAGCGCGACCGGTTGGGGCCGTACCAACGAGAGCCTGCGTATTTTGAATGAAAAAAATACGCCGGAAACCAACCAGTTCCTGAAAGACAGCGGCCTGCGCTGCTACCCTAACGGCGACTTGCACCACCCTCACTTGTCGTTTACCGACCAGACTTACGACGGCCGCTACGCATATGCCAACGACAAAGCAAACAACCGCGTTTGCCGCGTCCGCCTGGACTTCATGAAAACCGACAAAATCACCGAAATCCCTAACGTTTCCGGTGTACACGGTCTGCGTCCGCAACGTTATCCGAAAACCGGCTATGTCTTTGCCAACGGCGAACACATCGTACCGGTAAGCGGCGTGGGTACTTGGAACGACGCCAAAACTTGGAATGCCGTTTATACCGCCATTGACGGCGAAACCATGGACATCGCATGGCAAGTATTGGTGGATGGCAACTTGGACAACGGCGATGCCGACTACCAAGGCAAATACTCCTTCTCCACCTGCTACAACTCCGAACGCGCCCTGACCGTACAAGGTGCTTCTTCCAACGAGCAAGACTGGTGCGTAGTCTTCAATCTTGCCGCCATCGAAGAAGGCATCAAAAAAGGCGACTTCAAAGAAGTCAACGGCGTGAAAATGCTGGACGGCCGCGCAGAAGCCAATTCCCCTTACACCCGCTACATCCCCGTGCCGAACTCTCCGCACGGCTGTAACGCTTCCCCTGACGGCAAATACATCATGCTCAACGGCAAACTGTCTCCGACCGTTACCGTATTGGACGTCAGCAAACTGGACGATTTGTTCGCCGGCAAAATCAAAGAGCGCGACGTGGTTGTCGCCGAACCCCAACTGGGTCTCGGTCCTTTACACACCGCGTTTGACGGCCGCGGCAACGCCTACACCACGCTGTTTATCGACAGCCAAATGGTCAAATGGAACATCGACGACGCCATCAAAGCCTACAAAGGCGAAAAAGTGGATCCGATCAAACAGAAACTCGACGTCCACTACCAACCCGGCCACAACCATACGACCATGGGCGAAACCAAGGAAGCCGACGGCAAATGGCTGGTATCTTTGAACAAATTCTCCAAAGACCGCTTCCTCAACGCCGGCCCGCTGAAACCGGAATGCGACCAGTTGATCGACATTTCCGGCGACGAAATGCGCCTGGTACACGACAACCCGACCTTTGCCGAACCGCATGACCTGTGTCTGGTTGCCGCTTCCAAAGTCAACCCGAAAAAAACCTGGGACCGCAAAGACCCATGGTTCTGGCAAGACGCTGTGGAACAGGCGAAAAAAGACGGTGTCGAGCTGGAAAAAGCCGCCAAAGTCATCCGCGAGGGTAACAAAGTCCGCGTATACATGACTGCCGTTGCGCCTGCGTACAGCATCCCTCAATTCGAAGTCAACCAAGGCGACGAAGTAACCGTATATGTGACCAACGTTGAAACCATCGAAGACTTGACCCACGGCTTCACTTTGGAAGGCTACGGCATCGCCATGGAAATCGGCCCGCAAGCTACCCAATCGGTAACCTTCAAAGCCGTCCGTCCGGGCGTACACTGGTACTACTGCCAATGGTTCTGCCACGCCCTGCACATGGAAATGTCCGGTCAAATGATCGTTAAACCCCGATAATCGGGTTTGACGGTTTATCACTGACTTAACGGAAAGGTCGTCTGAAAAAACTTTCAGGTCTTAGCGAAACCCGCTGCCCTCGTTTTCAGACGACCTTTTATAGCAGAACCGTTTGGACGCAACAGACTGTTCCGCTATAAAACAAAAACACGGCCCTCACAGGCAGGCATCACCGTGCCGACGCTCACCGCACGAATCAGAGGAACTCCATGCACACACCCCAATTCAAAACATGGCGACGCGCTGTCCTGACATTTATGTTCGGCGGCATGATTCAGACGACCTTTGCAGCCACCATCGACGTTTCCCCGACCGACAACCTCCCCGAAGTCATCGCGCGCGCGCAGGCAGGCGATACGCTCAAGCTCGCCTCCGGCACTTACAAAACCAAACTGCTTATCGACAAACCCATCACCATCGAAGGTCCTGCCGACCGCTCCGCCAAAATCGAAGGCGACCGCACCGGCCGCACCATTGCCGTCATCGCCCCCGACGTTACCCTGCGCAACCTCACCGTCACCCGTTCCGGTATGAGCCTGCCCGCCATGGATGCCGGCATCTACCTCGAAGAAACCGCCCCCCGCGCCTTAATCGAACACAACAACATCCTCGACAACTCCGTCGGCGTGTATATCCACGGCTCTGCCGATTCCATGGTGCGCGAGAACAAAATCGTTGGCGACTCCACCCTGCGCGTCAACGAACGCGGCAACGGCGTAACCGTCTGGAACGCCCCCGGCGCGCAAGTCGTCAGCAACGACATTTCCAAAGGCCGCGACGGCATTTTCTCCAACACCAGCAAAAACAACACCTATAAAAACAACCGCTTCAGCGACCTGCGTTTCGCCGTCCACTACATGTACACCAACGACAGCGAAGTCAGCGGCAACATTTCCGTCGGCAATAACATGGGCTACGTTTTGATGTTTTCCGACCGCCTCAACGTGTACGGCAACATCGCCGTCGGCAGCCGCGACCAAGGCATCATGCTCAACTACGTCAACTATTCCGACATCCACGACAACATCATCAACAAAGCCGGTAAATGCGTTTTCGCCTACAACGCCAACTACAACAAAATCGTCGCCAACCATTTTGAAAACTGCGAAATCGGCATCCACTTCACCGCCGCCATCGAAGGCACCACCCTTTCCGACAACGCCTTCATCAACAACGAAAGCCAAGTCAAATACGTCAGCACACGTTTTCTTGACTGGGGCGAAGGCGGACGCGGCAACTACTGGAGCGACAACAGCGCTTTCGACCTCGACGGCGACGGCTTCGGCGACAGCGCGTACCGCCCCAACGGCATCATCGACCAAATCATCTGGCGCGCGCCCGTTTCCCGCCTCCTGATGAACAGCCCCGCCATCAGCATCGTCAAATGGGCGCAATCGCAGTTCCCCGCCATCCTTCCCGGCGGCGTGATCGACAGCAAACCGTTGATGAAGGCGGGTAGCAACAAAACGACCACCAAATACGAAGCCATGAAAGAACAACTGTTGCAAGAAGCCAAAACCCATCAGTCCGAATGGAGCGATGCCGAAAACGGTTCATTGAACTAAGCGGAACCGGCAAACACGCCCCGCAAGGTCGTCTGAAAAGTGTTCAGACGACCTTAAAACCCCGCCGCAGCAAGGTTTTGCCCCTCATTGCCGTACCAACGGAAATCCGCCGCAAATACGGTGCAACCCGCAACGCAGTCAACAGTCGAAAACACCGCCACATAACAAACGTCGTCTGAAACCCTTCTCCCTTTTTCAGACGACCCCATACAAAGAACGCCCTTTTCAGACGACCCTCAACGTCGTCTGAAACCCATCCACACAAGGAAGCACTCATGAGCGCACACCATGTCGAATTGAGAAACGTAACCAAACGCTTCGGCGCACAAAAAGCCGTCAACCAAGTCGATTTAGTCTTGAAGGCAGGCGAAAGTGTCGGTCTTGCCGGACACAACGGCGCAGGCAAGTCCACGCTCATCAAACTGATACTCGGGCTGATTACCCCTACCGAAGGCGAAGTCATGCTGCTGGGCGAGCGCACCGGAAGTAAAGCGGGCGCGCAGTTGCGCAGCCAAATCGGCTACCTGCCCGAAACCGTCGCCCTGCACCCTTCCCTCAGCGGCATCGAAACCCTCAATTTCTACGCCAAACTCAAAAAACAGCCGCTCACCAAAAACCACGAACTCCTCGAACGCGTCGGCATTTCCCAAGCCGCCCGCCGCCGCGTCGGTACCTACTCCAAAGGCATGCGCCAACGCCTCGCCCTCGCCCAAGCGCTGCTGGGTGAACCCAAAGTATTGCTGTTTGACGAACCCACTACAGGCCTCGACCCCGCCTCGCGCCAAATGTTTTACGAAGTCGTGCGCGAACTCAACGGACGAGGCGCCACCGTCCTCCTCAGCACCCACGCCCTCGCCGAACTCGACGGCCACGCCGACCGCATCGTCGTCATGAAAAACGGCGTCAAAGTCGCCGACGGCAGCATGGACGAGCTGCACGTCCAAAGCGGACTCCCCCTCACCGTCAACATCCGCCTCAAAGCCCCGCATCCCTTAAGCGGACGCTGGCAGCCGCTTTCAGACGACCTCAGCTATCAGGCGCAATGTCAGGCTGAAGAACGCATGGCATTACTCAGCGAACTGGGCAACCTGTCCGACCTCGCCTACCTCGACATCCACACACCCACACTCGACGACATGTACGCACAATTCTTAAAAAGGGAGGACGTATGAACCCCGTTTGGATTATCACCGGAAAAGAAGTCCGCGACAGCCTGCGCAACCGCTGGGTACTCGCCGCCTCCGTCCTGCTCGCCACCCTCGCCCTCTCATTGGGCTTCCTCGGCAGCTCGCCCACAGGCTCGGTTAAAGTCGACCCACTGACCGTAACCGTCGTCAGCCTCTCCAGCCTGTCCATCTTCCTGATTCCGCTCATTGCCATGCTCCTCTCCTACGATTCCCTCATCGGCGAAATCGAACGCGGCACTATGGCACTGCTGTTGAGCTACCCCGTTTCCCGCAACCAAATCCTTGCCGGAAAATTCATCGGACACCTCATCATCCTCGCCCTTGCCACCACCGCAGGCTACGGAATCGCGGGCATCACGCTCCAACTCGCCAACGGCAGCTTCGACATTGCCGCATGGAAACCCTTTGCCCTCCTGATTGCCGCCAGCGTGATTTTAGGCGCCGCATTCCTGTCCATGGGCTACCTCATCAGCGCGAAAGTCAAAGAACGCGGCACCGCCGCCGGTATCGCCATCGGCGTTTGGCTGTTTTTCGTCGTCATCTTCGACATGGCGCTTTTGGGCATCCTCGTCGCCGATACCCAGCAAACAATTACTGCCCCCGTCGTTGAAACCGTCCTCCTTTTCAACCCCACCGACATCTACCGCCTGCTTAACCTGACCGGTTACGAGAACACCGCCATGTACGCAGGCATGGCAGGTTTGAGCGAACAAATCAGCCTGACCATGCCCGTATTGCTGACCGCGCAGATATTATGGGTTATTATTCCCCTTATCTTGGCAGCAAGAATTTTTGGAAAGCGACAAATATGAAAAAGATTTTACCTGCGCTCCTCGCCGCCCTGCTCCTGAGTGCCTGTCCCAAAGAGGATGACACCCCGCCGCCTGAGCCTCAGCAAATCAGCGACCGCGCCGTGGGGCACTATTGCAGCATGAACCTGACCGAACACAACGGCCCCAAAGCCCAAATCTACCTCAACGGCAAACCCGACCGCCCCGTCTGGTTCTCCACCATCAAGCAGATGTTCGGCTACACCAAGCTGCCCGAAGAGCCTAAAGGCATCCACGTCATCTACGTTACCGACATGGGCAAAGTCAAAGACTGGAGCAAACCCAATGCCGACACCGCATGGATAGACGGCAAAAAAGCCTATTACGTCATCGAAAGCGGCTTTATCGGCGGCATGGGTGCAGAAGACGCCCTCCCCTTCGCCGACAAAGCCCAAGCAGAGAAATTTGCCAAAGAAAAAGGCGGCCGCGTCGTCAGCTTCGACGAAATGCCCGATTCCTACATCTTCAAATAATCCCTTCTCATCAAAAAGGTCGTCTGAAAACCTGATCCATCAGGTTTTCAGACGACCTTTTCGTATCTGCCGTATCAAAAGACAAGAAAAACAGATTAAGTTGAAAAGCCTAACAATGTTTTGAAATTAAGATTTCATTTAGATACAACTTTAACCCGCGATTACTTTATTGACGGACATTTAGGGGCATTTTTGGGGATATATTTTCGGGGGTATTTCAGAAACCCCAAATCATACCCATGAAAACGGTTGATTCAATTAGGTAGGAATAGACGGGATTATATGATTTACAGATACCGAAACCGTCTGAAAACCCTGTCCATTTTGGTTTTAGTTTACGGTGTTAGACTGCGATAGACAAAAAAATAACCGCTGATAAGCGGTTTATTGTCCAACAGGGATAGCAAGGGAGCAGCAAAGGACGTGCCCAATGCCAAGCATAGGCGGTTGTTTCCCGCTGCGTATCGGGCGATACTTTGCTGCCAATCGGTAAGCTCTCAGTTTGGTCGGTATGCCGCCGCTTGGCTAGTGTCGCCGTTGTAGATGACGGTGTGGGTTTTGCCGTCTGCCGTGATGGTTTCGCCGCTGGGCAAACTGTCGCTCTACTACGTCGCTGTTAAAACCGTTTTCATTCAATACGTCTGTGGCTAGACTTCTGAAACCGTGGGGCGTTGCTACGCCCTTATAGCCCATTCTGCCCATCAAGTAAGATAGGGTGTTTTCACTCAATATGCTCGTCAGGGTCTTTTACCAATGGGAACAGATAACGGCTATGTCCTGTCAGTTCCTTCAGTTCTGCCAAAAGCTCGAGCGTCCAATCGGCAAGGGGGAGACGATATGCGGGGCTTTCATCTTCATCTTGGCGGCGGGTATGCTCCACTCTGTCCCGTCTAAATCAAATTCCGACCATTCCGCCGCCCTAAGCTCTTTATTTCTGACGAGGGTCAGCATGATTAACTGCATGGCTATTTTTGTTTGCTGTTTGGCTTGTTTCAACATCAAACGGCGGTAAAACTCGATCAGTTCCGATTGCGGCAAGGCGGGCTGATGTTTCTGCTTTGGGGCTTTGATTAAACCTCCCAATGGAACAGCGGGATTGTTTTCCGCCCGTTCCGTCCGTATCGCATAAGTGAAAACAGGCTTGATACGCCGCAATATCCGCCCGCCGTTTCAAGTGTCCCCTTGCCGCTACCGCTTCAATCACTTCTTTTACCTGACTGACTTTGATTTCACTGATAAACAAGCTGCCCAGCGTGGGGAAAACGTCCTTTCCCAAACTGTCCCATACACGGGCGGCGTGATTGCCTGTCAATCCCGTTTCACGGTGTTTGTGCCATTCGGCGGTAATGTTCCGAAAGGTATTACTGACAGCGGCTTGGCGGGCTTCTACCAGTGATACGGTCGGATATTTGCCGATTGAAAGCGTTTTACGTTTGCCGTTATACGAAAAATCAAACCGCCATAACTTCCCGCCGCCCGTATTGATATACAGATCCAAGCCCTTCCCGTCATTGAGCTTGAACGGTTTTTCAGCGGGTTTGGCGTTTTTGATTTGGCGGCCGTTCAGCTTCATTTTTACGGTATTTTTTCGAGGTATTTTTCAGATACCGCAAAAGATACCGTAAATTTTAGGTTACTTCAATTAGGCAGAAATAGGCAGGATTATATGATGCAAAGATACCGAAACCAGCGGAAAGCCTTATCTTTCTTGGCTTTGGTTTACGGTGTTAGGCTGAGACAGGCAAAAAAAATAACCGCTGATAAGCGGTTTATTGTGGTGCCCAGGGTCGGACTCGAACCGACACACCTTGCGGCGGGGGATTTTGAGTCCCCTGCGTCTACCAATTTCGCCACCTGGGCTGGTGAAGAAGTCGCTATTATAGCGGCGTATTCGGGCTTGTAAAGCAAAATCTTGCCTTGTTTGCAGGCATATTGCTTATATTTTTGATTTTTAAAAACATTAAATTCATTTTATTTTGTTCCCGACGCACCCTACTCTTTCCACTTATATCAAACATCATTCATTTTCAGCCGAAAAACGGCATAAACCGCTATATTAAATGTTGCAAACGCGCTAAGATGGCAGCGTTCGTTTCATTTTTTTATTTTCAGACGACGTTCACACACCATACCCGCATTGGAGAATTTTTATGATACCTACTGCAATCCGTACCGCCATTTTGGGCGCATTCGCCCTTGCCGCACTTGCTGCCTGCAAACCAGAAGCCAAAGCGCCGGAACAAAATCCTGCGCCTGCTTCAGCCGCTTCTTCAACAGCGTCCGCCCCAGCCGCAACGCCTGCTTCTTCTCCTGAAACGACCTCGCTTAATGCTGCTGCCGCTCCCAAACCGCAAGGTCCGGGAACGGATATGCGTAAAGAGGACATCGGCGGCGATTTCACGCTGACCGACGGCGACGGCAAGCCGTTCAGCTTAAGCGACCTGAAAGGCAAAGTCGTGATCCTGTCCTTCGGTTATACGCACTGCCCCGACGTTTGTCCGACCGAATTGCTGACTTACAGCGACACATTGAAACAGTTGGGCGATCAGGCGAAAGATGTGAAAGTGGTGTTCGTCAGCATCGACCCCGAGCGCGACACGCCCGCAGTCATCGGCAAATACGTCAAACAGTTCAATCCTGAATTTATCGGCCTGACTGCGACAGGCGACCAAAGCCTGCCGGTCATCAAACAGCAATACCGCGTGGTGTCCTCCAAAGTCAATCAAAAAGAAGACAGCGAAAACTATTTGGTTGACCACTCTTCCGGCGCGTATCTGATCGATAAAACCGGCGAAGTGGCGATTTTCTCGCCTTACGGCAGCGAACCGGCAACCATTGCCGCCGACATCAAAAAACTGCTTTGATCCGCATGAGGTCGTCTGAATGCCGGTCGCGGTTTTCAGACGACCTTTTTCCCATCTGAAACATATAGTGGATTAACTAAATCAGGACAAGGCAACGAAGCCGCAGACA
>NZ_KV789529.1:2298-8267 GCF_001807625.1 Neisseria sp. HMSC03D10 | reverse complement strand
GGCGAGGCAACGCCGTACCGGTTTAAAGTTAACCCACTATACAATGGAGAAAGTCAGACCGCCTGCTTGATACAGGTTCGAAGTCTGACGGCACACAACAACAATGACTGAAAACACGCTGACCATCGCCCTGTCCAAAGGGCGCATCTTTGAAGAAACGCTGCCGCTTTTGGCGGCGGCGGGCATCATTCCTGCCGAAGCGCCCGAAAAATCGCGCAAGCTGATTATCGGCACCAACCATGAAAACATCCGCCTCGTCATCGTCCGCGCCACCGACGTGCCGACTTACGTCCAATACGGTGCGGCAGACTTCGGCATCGCGGGCAAAGACGTTTTAATCGAACACGGCGGAAGCGGGCTTTATCAGCCGCTGGATTTGCACATCGCCGAATGCCGCATGATGGTCGCCATCCGAAAAGGTTTCAACTACGCCGCCGCCTCACAGCCCGGCAGCCGCCTGCGCATCGCGACGAAATACCCCAACATCGCCGCCGAGCATTTCGCCGGCAAAGGCGTACACGTCGACATCATCAAACTCTACGGCTCGATGGAGCTTGCGCCTCTGGTCGGTTTGAGCGACGCCATCGTCGATTTGGTCTCCACCGGCAATACACTTAAGGCGAACGGCTTGGAAGCGGTCGAACACGTTGTCGATATTTCCAGCCGTCTGGTGGTCAACAAAGCCGCATTGAAAACGAAACACGCGCTGCTGGAGCCGATTATTCAGGCGTTCGGCAGCGCAGCGAAGGCGGGGTGAGCGTTCATTTGAATGAAGATGCGTTTTCAGACGACCCTAGCCGTTTCCGCCGACAGGTCGTCTGAAAATACCACCGGCAGTAAACTGTATAGGAGGATTTAAAATGGTTGCAAAAATAAAAAAATTTTCAGATTCAACCCTGTCCGTTTTGAATAACGGAGAGCGTCGGTTTTACGTCTATTGTCTGACCGACATGAAAAAAGACAAAATCCTCTACATCGGCAAAGGCTGCGACAACCGCATCTTTGAGCATGAACAGGCCGCCCGTTCGCAAGACGGCGACATTGACGTACCGGCACGCAAAGCCATTGCCAAATGCAAGAAACTCGGCCGCCATATCATCAGCTATCATCTGACCGAAGCCGAAGCGCAAGCCGCCGAAACTGCCCTGATTCATTTCGTCAAATCCGTTGTCGGCAAAAAATTCAAAAACCAATCTGCCGGATGCGGCGCAGGCGGCATCAGCGCGGAAGCACTCGACGACCGCTTCAAATTCACGCCCTGCCCGCTTGACGACCTTAATCCCGACGGACTGGTTCTCGCCGTCAAAATCCAAGACGCTTTGGACTTGGATACCGACGAAGAAACCGACTACCGCTTCGACAACCAAGACGATGCCAACCTCAAATCGCGTACGTTGGGCAACTGGGTTATCGGCAAAGATGCCGCGTCCAAAGTGAAATACATTATCGGCATTCACACCGGCCTGCAAAACGCTGTTGTCAGCGCGTACGAAGTGGACGGTTTCGAAACGTTTGAAGAAACCAAAAACGGCAGAAAACAAACCCGTTACCGTTTCCATACTACCTCTCGTAGCGAAGAGGTATTAGCCAAACTCGGCCTGCAACAAAAATGCCTGCCCGAATTGAAGTTTGGTAGCGGGAGAGAAAAAGCGTATATCAGACCCAAAACCGAGCAAGAGATGCTTCAGACGACCCCAAGTCCCAAAATAACAAAGGAGAATCCCAAATCATGAAAAAACTCAACACCCAATCCCCCTCTTTCCAAGCCGAACTTGAAGCCCTGCTGGCCTTTGAGACCGCCCAGAATCCCGAAATCGACCGCATCGTCGCCGACATCTGCGCCGACGTGCAAAAACGCGGTGATGCGGCGCTCATCGAATACACCAACCGTTTCGACGGCACGTCCGCCCAAACCATAGCCGACCTCATCCTCACTCAAGATGATTTACAGGCTGCGTTTGAGCGTTTGCAGCCCGAAATTCAGACGGCCCTGAAAACCGCCGCCGCACGGGTCGAAAGCTACCACCAACGCCAAAAAATGGAATCGTGGACCTACGAAGACGAAGACGGCACGCTGTTGGGACAACAGATTACACCGCTCGACCGCGTCGGCATTTACGTCCCCGGCGGCAAAGCAGCGTATCCGAGTTCCGTCATCATGAACGCCATGCCCGCCCATGTCGCCGGCGTGAAAGAAATCATCATGGTCGTCCCCACGCCCAAAGGCGAACGCAACGACATCGTACTTGCCGCCGCCTTCGTCGCGGGCGTCACTAAAGTCTTCACCGTCGGCGGCGCGCAGGCGGTTGCCGCCCTCGCCTACGGCACCGAGTCCGTACCGCAGGTCGATAAAATCACCGGTCCGGGCAACGCCTTCGTCGCCGCCGCCAAACGCCGCGTGTTCGGCGTGGTCGGCATCGACATGGTGGCGGGGCCGTCTGAAATCCTCGTCATCGCCGACGGCACCACGCCTGCCGACTGGGTGGCGATGGATTTGTTCAGCCAAGCCGAACACGACGAAATCGCCCAAGCCATCCTCATCGGCACGTCGCAGCCCTATCTCGACGAAGTCCAAGCCGCCATGAACCGCCTCATAGCAACCATGCCCCGCCGCGACATCATCGAAGCCTCGCTCGGCAACAGGGGCGCGATGATACTCGCCAAAGACTTGGACGAAGCCTGCGAAATCGCCAACTACATTTCCCCCGAACACTTGGAATTGTCGGTAGAAAATCCGCAGGAATGGGCGAAAAAAATCCGCCACGCCGGCGCGATTTTCATGGGACGCTACACCAGCGAAAGCCTCGGCGACTACTGCGCCGGCCCCAACCACGTCCTGCCCACCAGCCGCACCGCCCGCTTCTCCTCGCCGCTGGGCACTTACGACTTCCAAAAACGCTCCAGCCTGATCCAAGTTTCCGAACAAGGCGCGCAGAAACTGGGCAAAATCGCCAGCGTGTTGGCGCACGGCGAAAGCCTGACCGCCCACGCGCGCGCTGCGGAATTCAGGTTGAAAGACTGATTCGGTCACATCAACCATCCATCAAAAGCAAAGGTCGTCTGAAAACCGGTTTTTAGGGTTTTCAGACGACCTCTATTAAAAGAAACATCATGAAACAAGCCATTCAAGAAAAACTCACCCACATCGCCCGTACCGAGCCGCTGCATTTCCTGCTGGCGGTAGAGAGCGGCAGCCGCGCATGGGGCTTTGCCTCGCCCGACAGCGATTACGACGTGCGCGCCATTTATATCCGCCCGCAACCATATTATCTGCAAATCGACGAAGCGAAAGACACGTTTGAATTTATCGAAAACCAATGGTTTGACTGGGACGCTACACCAGCGAAAGCCTCGGCGACTACTGCGCCGGCCCCAACCACGTCCTGCCCACCAGCCGCACCGCCCGCTTCTCCTCGCCGCTGGGTACTTACGACTTCCAAAAACGCTCCAGCCTGATTCAAGTCTCCGAACAAGGCGCGCAGAAACTGGGCAAAACCGCCAGCGTGTTGGCACACGGCGAAAGCCTGACCGCCCACGCGCGCTCAGCGGAATTCAGGTTGAAAGACTGATTCGGGCGAACCCGCCATCCATCAAAAAGCAAAGGTCGTCTGAAAACCTGTTTTTAGGGTCTTCAGACGACCTCTATTAAAAGAAACATCATGAAACAAGCCATTCAAGAAAAACTCACCCACATCGCCCGTACCGAGCCGCTGCATTTCCTGCTGGCGGTAGAGAGCGGCAGCCGCGCATGGGGCTTTGCCTCGCCCGACAGCGATTACGACGTGCGCGCCATTTATATCCGCCCGCAGCCATATTATCTGCAAATCGATGAAGCGAAAGACACCTTTGAATTCATCGAAAACCAATGGTTTGACGTCGGCGGCTGGGACATCCGCAAGGCGTTGCGCCTGCTGCGGAAAAGCAATGCCACGCTGCTCGAATGGCTGCGTTCGCCAATTGTTTATACGCAGGACGATGATTTCACAGGCCGTCTGAACGCGCTTGCGCCGCAATACGTCCAAGCCGCCGCGCTGCTGCACCATTATCGCGGCATCGCGGGTAACGCTTTGAGAAACATGGATTTGGCACAACCCGTCAAACTGAAAAAATGGTTTTACGTCCTGCGTCCGCTGCTCGCGGCACGGTGGGCAGTCAAACAAGGTGGCATCCCGCCGATGACGCTGGCGGAACTGATGAGCGAATGGCAAACGGACTGCGCCGCCCAAATTACCGATTTAGTGGCCATCAAGGCGGAACAGGACGAAAGTTACCTGCATACGCTGTCGCCCGAATTGCAACGATTAACCGTTGATTTATATAACGAAGTTTCCGAATTATCCGCCCCTGCCGCCCAAGCCGCCGACAGCGGGCCGCTGAATGAATTGTTCCGCGAAACTTTGGCGGCGGTAAATGGATAAATTTATGCATAAAATCATAGGATATAGAGAATTACATACAGAAAATGGCGAGCCTGTTGAAATTACCATGTATCTCCCCTTTTTTTCTGACGAATACAAAGCGTATATTTGCCAGTATAAAATAAGCAAATATGATTATTGTGATGAGGGAAGGGCAATCGGTGAAGATATGTTGCAGGCTATTTATTTGGCTATGGTTAAACTTGGCGTTATTCTGTCTCACACCGATTTCTGGAAAAAAGAAAATTTATCTTGGAACGGGGATAAAAATCTTGGATTTCCTTCGATTGATAATTCCAACCAACAGCAGCCGTAAATTGGATTCACAAATCCGACACACACTAAAGGCAGCCTGAAAGTGCAGGCTGCTTTTCAATGCCTAACCACCTCACAAAAGGTCGTCTGAAAATGCTCACCATCGAAGATTTGCACACACAAAACCTGATTCTGCTCGAAGCCGTTTCCGGCAGCCGCGCCTACGGTTTGGCGACGCCCGAATCCGATACCGACATCAAAGGCGTGTTTTACCTGCCCAAATCGATGTTTTACGGCATGGAATACATCCCGCAAATCAGCAACGAAACCAACGACATCGTGTATTACGAACTGGGGCGGTTTATCGAGCTTTTGCTGCAAAGCAACCCGAACACGCTGGAGCTGCTCGCCTCGCCGCCCGACTGCGTGCGCTACCGTTCGCCGCTGATGGACGCGTTCAAAACCGAATGGTTTGTGTCCAAAGCTTGCCGCCAGAGTTTCGCCGGATACGCCTACGGGCAAATCAAAAAAGCACGCGGGCTGAACAAGAAAATCAGCAACCCGATGCCGTCTGAAAAGAAAAGCGTGCTCGATTTCTGCCACATCGTAGAAGGCGCGCAAACCGTACCGCTGCGGCACTGGCTTTCGCAACGCGGAATGGAGCAGCGGCGCGTCGGTTTGGTCAAAATCGCCCACGCCCGCGAACTCTACGCCCTGTTTTACGACCCAGACGGCACGCGCGGCTACCACGGCGTCGCGCCCAAACCCGAAGCCACCAACCTCTCCCTCAGCTCCGTTCCCGAAGGCGAAACCCCGCTTGCCTACCTCTCCTTCAACCAAGATGGATACAGCAGCTACTGCCGCGAATACACCTCCTATCAGCAATGGCTGGCGGAACGTAACGAAACGCGCTACCAAGGCACGCAGGCACACGGACAGGGCTACGACGCCAAAAACATGATGCACACCTTCCGCCTGCTCGAAACCGCCCGCGACATCGCCCGCCACGGCGAAATCCGCCCGCGCCGCCCCAACCGCGACGAACTGCTCGCCATCAAACGCGGCGAATCCTCCTACGAAGAATTACTGGAAAAAGCAGAACGGCTGATGGCGGAAGTGGAAACGGCGTTCGACGCTTCCGACCTGCCCGAAACGGTAAATGCTGCTTCAGCGTTGGCGGCTTTGGTTGATATGAGGGAAAGCATTTACGGCTAAATGGCGAAAGGTCGTCTGAAAATGGAGGCGGCGGGGTTTATCGCGAATGGACTTTATAGTGGATTAAATTTAAATCAGGAC
>NZ_KV789529.1:0-2278 GCF_001807625.1 Neisseria sp. HMSC03D10 | reverse complement strand
CGTACTGGTTTAAAGTTAATCCACTATAAAAATCGCTCCATGTGAACCAAACATCAGCCCCATAAACAAAAAGGTCGTCTGAAAACCTGTTTTTAGGATTTTCAGACGACCTTTCGTTATCTCTTCCCCATCAAATCAAATATTCAATCAACTCGTTCTGCGAGAACACATAAACCTGTTTCGGCACCAATGCCAATTCCCGCCCTGCGGTCAAATCCAGCCGAGAAGCGTCGCTGCCTGCGAGCGTGATATGTACGTCCTGTTTGCCGTGTTTCACCAAAACGTGCGTCAGGGCGCCGACGGCGTGGATTTTTTCGATTTTGGCGCGGATCATCGGGGTTTCGTGTTTGGCGGCGATCTGCCATTCGTGCGGGCGGATGTAGCCGGTGGCGGTTTGTTCCTGCCATTTGTAGTGCGCGTCCAATTTCCACGCGAAGCCGTTGTAGTGCCAGATGCCTTTTTCGATTCTGCCTTCAAATGCGTCGGTTTCGCCGAGAAATTCGGTAACGAAGGCGTTTTCGGGTTTGCGGTAAATGGCTTCGGCGCTGCCGGTTTGTTCGATTTTGCCGTGGTTCATGACGACGATTTCGTCGGAAACTTCAAGGGCTTCTTCTTGGTCGTGGGTAACAAGGATGCTGGTTACGCCTAGGTTGTGATGGATGTCGCGCAGCCAGGTACGCAATTCTTTGCGTACTTTAGCATCCAGCGCGCCGAAGGGTTCATCTAAAAGCAGGAGTTTCGGTTCGACCGCAAGCGCACGAGCGAGGGCGATGCGCTGGCGTTGCCCGCCGGAGAGCTGGTGCGGATAGGATTTGGCGAGGTGGGAGAGCTGCACGAGTTTGAGCAATTCTTCGACTTTGGTGCGGATTTGTTCTTTGGGCGGGCGTTCGGACTTGGGCAATACGGTCAAACCGAAGGCGACGTTGTCAAACACGTTCATGTGGCGGAAGAGGGCGTAGTGTTGGAACACGAAGCCGACTTTGCGCTCGCGCACATGCTTGGCGGTTACGTCTTGCCCGTCAAAGAGGATGTTGCCGCCGTCGGCGTTTTCCAACCCGGCGATGATGCGCAGGAGCGTGGTTTTGCCGCAGCCGGAGGGGCCGAGCAGGGAAACGAGTTTGCCGGTGGGTACGTTGAGGTTGATGTTTTTCAGCGCGTGGAAACTGCCGAAGTGTTTGTTTAGGTTTTGGATGGTGATGCTCATGCTGCGTTCCTTTCGGCGGCGGCGAGTTTTTTATCTTGTAATTTTGTGATGATGTTCTGCACCGCCAGCGTCGCCAGTGCTAAAAGTGCCAATACGCCGGAGAGGGCGAATGCGCCGGTGAAGTTGTATTCGTTGTAGAAGATTTCGACCAAAAGCGGGATGGTGTTGGTTTCGCCGCGTATGTGTCCCGACACCACGCTGACCGCGCCGAATTCGCCCATCGCGCGGGCGTTGGTAAGGATGATGCCGTAAAGCAGCGCCCATTTGATGTTGGGCAGGGTAACGCGCCAAAACATCTGCCAGCCGCTTGCGCCGAGAATCAGCGCGGCTTGTTCTTCGCTGTCACCCTGCGCCTGCATCAGCGGGATGATTTCGCGTGCGACAAAGGGAAAGGTAACGAACAGCGTCGCCAAAATAATGCCGGGGATGGCGAAGATGATCTGTATGCCTTGCGCTTCCAGCCAGCCGCCCAACGCCGTGTGCGCGCCGAACAATAAGACGAACATCAAACCGGCAACCACAGGCGATACGGAAAACGGCAAATCGAGCAGGGTGGTCAGCAACTGCTTGCCGCGGAAGTCGAAACGGGTCAACAGCCACGCCATCGCCACGCCCAAGACGGCATTGACGGGAACGACCACCGCAGCGGTAATCAGGGTGAGCTTGATCGCCGCCCATGCTTCGGGGTCGGTAATAGATTGCAGGTACAAATCCCAACCGCCTTTCAGCGCTTCGTAAAACACGGCGACAAGCGGTACGACCAGCATCAGCAGCAGGAACCCGAGTGCGACGGCGGTCAGCAACACGCGCAGCCAGCGCGGTTCGGTCAGGTTGGGATTGGCGGAATAGGGTTTCATGGCGGTGGTGTTCTCTGGTTGGTTTTAAGATGTTTGGAGGTCGTCTGAAAAAACCGTTTTCGTGGGGCGGATTCGTTTTCAGACGACCTTTTATTGATTAAGAGAGCAAAAAGCGTCTAGCTGCCGTCATTCCCGCGCAGGCGGGAATCCACCGCAGGACAACAGGGATTTCAAACGACTTTTCACGGTAGCAACTGTATTTTTCACCCCGTCGGGC
>NZ_KV789528.1:0-1790 GCF_001807625.1 Neisseria sp. HMSC03D10 | reverse complement strand
CTTGAAATCCGAATCCAAGGTCGTCTGAAAAGTCGTGATGTCGCTCTAGATTTCAGAAGAAATCCAACTTCCATCATCCTTCCAGCCATGAATTTCAAATAAAACCAATTTATCCCTCATACAAGATATAAAAAGGTCGTCTGAAACCCTGTTTTGGATTTCAGACGACCTTTGCTTTTCTTCAGCTAAGAGCCGTTAGCTTACCACTGGTACAACGCACCTGCCCCGACACCGACGTGGCCGTCTGTGTTGGCAGAGAAGTTGCCTTTAACAACCCAGTTACCGCCGTCGCTCATCGCAGACACGCCGATTGCCATGGCGGATTGACCACCGTAGTAGCCGCTACCCACGCCGATACCGGTTGCACCCGGACGGGTTACTTGCGGAATCGAGCCTTGTGCAATCGCACCTGCCACGCCTGCATAGGCTTTTTTGCCGACGCGTTCGATGTTGTTTTGCAGGGCGTTACCCACGCCGGCGAGCTGGTTCAGGTTGACCGCATCGGTACCTTCTTTCGCCGGAGCGACGTTGGTGATGCGTTGTCCGCCGTTGTTCAGACCGATCGGGCTGAGGCTGACAGTATTCGCCGGATTATGGGCGGTCGGTGCAGCGATGCTGACACCTTGCGCGTTAACGGTTACACCGCCTGCGGTTACGCTGGCTACGTCGAGTTTATCGGCAGTAGCAACGTTGTACACGGTCTGTCCGCTGTTGCCGGTCGTTTGGTTAACGACGACATTCTTACCTGCGGTAACTTCGGTTTTCGCCGCTGTCGCTTGTGTCGCTACGTTAGCAATCGCCTGGTTGGTGTAATACAACTGGCTGCCGTTGATCGCATCGGTCGAATCCGCAGATACCCCACCTGCCGCCACACCTTGAACCTGACGGGTCTCGTCCGTGCCGTTGCCGACGGTGACGACACCGGCGACTTTGTTCGCGGCGGCAGCCGAACCTGCTTTGCCTGCCACGGCTTTGTCGTTCAGGCCGCCGTAGGTGTAGGCTTCGCCTTTGGCCGCATCAGCCGTATGGATGCCTTGGGTTTGGGCGCGGTCGCCGAGGTAGACGGAGTCGTTAACCGTGGCTTTGATGTTGCTGCCCAGTGCGTAGGCGTTGTCGGCGGATACGTTGTTGTTGTTACCGATGGAGTAAGAACTGTTGCCACTTACTACGGTCGGGTCACCGATGGCGCCGGAGTTTTTGCCGCTGACGATGTTGCCGGTACCGATGGCGATGGTGTTCTCGGCGTTGGCTTTGGCGCCTTTACCGATGGCGATGGCGTTGGTGCCTTTGGAGGCGGCTTGGAAGCCGACCGCCGTGGCGTAGGCGCCGCTCGCGCTGGAGTCTTCGCTGTTGCGTGCCTGTACGTCGGGGTTCACTTCGCCGTCGTTGGTATGGAAGAACTTGATGCCTTGTTCGTTCATACGGCCTACGGCTTCGATGACGTTGTTGGTCACGTACATGCCTTGGTCTTCGACGTTGTAGGTCACGAGGCTGTAACCGTTGGACTGGGCAATCTTGGTCTCGTTCGTGACGTTGGTCACGTTCGGATTGTTGCTGTTGTCCACCAGGGTAATGTTTTTGATATTACCCAAGCCTGCTTTGCCGTCTGCTTCGACTGACGGCGGTGCGGTGTTGACGTTGCCGCCGTTGCTGCCGATCAGTTCGTAAACCTGGTGCAGTTGTCCGCCGTTGACGGCATCAGTGCTGCCTGCGGCGACGGTGCCTGCGGCGACGCCGGTCACTTTCTTACCGCCTGCGTTGATACCGTCGGCAGTGATGTTGACATCGCC
>NZ_KV789527.1:21721-35205 GCF_001807625.1 Neisseria sp. HMSC03D10 | reverse complement strand
AACGGACTCATCCGGCAATATTTCCCCAAACAGACCAATTTCCGAAATATCAATGATCGGGAGATACGCAGGGTTCAAGATGAGTTGAACCACCGGCCGAGAAAAACACTTGGCTACGAAACGCCAAGTGTTTTATTCTTGAATCTGTTCCAACAACTGGTACCCTGGTGTTGCACTTGAAATCCGAATCCAAGGAACTTTTTACGGCAAGCAGTAAAGCAACGCTAGCACAACCCTAAATAGTTTTGCCTCATTTCAAACAATGGGCCAACCAAATGCCCGCTGCCGTCAATATAAACGAACCGCCGACATGGAGGCATACGGATAATGCAGCAGCCACCCACCGCCCCTCCTGCATCATAGCCACCGTCTCAAGGGAAAAAGAGGACAATGTGGTCAGACTGCCTAAGAAACCGGTAATCAACAGTAAACGCCATTGAGGATCTGCAACCCATTCGGCACAAAATCCGATAAGCAAAGCCCCTATCCAGTTTGCAGCCAGCGTCCCCCAGCCCAAAAGCGGCGCAACGGGAAGCAGTAGACCAAGTATCCAACGCAACACCGCGCCGACAACCGCCCCCAGGGTGACCGGAAAAATATTTAAGAAGTTCATAATCAAATTAAAAACAAACTGAAATTACCGTACGCAAGGTTGTCTGAAAATAAAAATACCGATTTCTTCAAGCTTTTTACAGACATACTTGCTTAGATTGCAACCAAAGTTCAAATTACTTTTACCAAAGGTAACGATAAAACTGAAATAAACGATGAGTGTTATAATAAGTAAATTGTAGGTCGTCTGAAAAGGAGTAATCGACATGCCCCGACGCGTCTTTATCGTACACGGTTTTGAAGGCAATCCGCACGGCAACTGGTTTGACTGGCTCTCGGCACAAGTCCGCGCCGCAGGCTTCCAAGCCGACTCGCTGGCGATGCCCAATCCCGAACGGCCGACCGTTTCTTCTTGGCAGTTCGCCCTCGACCAACACATCGGCAAACCCGACGAAAGCACCTTCTTAGTCGGACACAGCCTAGGCTGCATCACCCTTCTGCACTTCCTCAGCCGTCAGCAGCCCGAAAAAATCGGCGGCTTAGTACTGGCGGCAGGATTCGCTGACCCACTGCCCCCTCTGCCCGTCCTTGATGCCTACATCAAAGGGGCCGCGCCCGAATTCGACATCCTGCGCAAAATCCAAATGCCTAAACACTGCATCGTCTCCGACAACGACACCCACGTTCCGCCCGAATTGACCTTGAGTATGGCGGAAAAACTCAAAAGCCCCGTTACCCACATTGCCAAAGGCGGACACCTGATGGCATCCGACGGCTTCACAGAACTGCCGCAAGCTTGGGAAGTATTGAAACCGATGCTTACGGGCTAGAATATCAGCCGTCAAGCACTTCAAGTTTCACATTACAGAGCATCTGCCCGCCAAAAAAACGAATCGACATTCTATCACCAGCAACACCTGAATCCCGAATCCATCATGTCCGTCAACCATTACGAAAATTTCCCCGTCGGCTCGCTTGTCATGCCGCGCCGCCTGCGCAAGCCTACCCATGCCGTTTACGCTTTTGCGCGCACTGCGGACGACCTCGCCGATGAAGGCAATGCCGAGGCCGATGAACGCTTGCGCGCTTTGAACGAACTCAAATCCGAACTCGACCGCATACAGCGTGGCGAAACGCCGCTGACCCCGCTAATGCAACGTTTGCAACGTGAAGCCATCGCGCCTTTCAAGCTGCCACTGCAGCCGTTTTACGATCTTTTGTCCGCATTCAGTCAAGATGTTGTCAAAACCCGTTATCAGGATTTTGGCGACCTGATCGATTACTGCCGCCGTTCCGCCAATCCGGTCGGGCGCATTATGCTGCACCTGTACGGACAAACCGACGAAGTCAGCATCGCCCAAAGCGACGGCATCTGTACCGCGTTGCAACTCATCAACTTTTGGCAGGACGTTGCCGTCGATTGGCAGAAAGGCCGTGTTTATATCCCGCAGGACGACTTGCAAAAATTTAACGTCAGCGAAGCGCAAATCGCCGAAGGTAAAGCAGATTTTGCGTTCCAAAGACTGATGGCGTATGAATGCAACCGCGCGTTCCAAATGCTCAAAGGCGGTTCGCCCTTGGGTAAAACGCTGAAAGGCCGTTTGGGATTTGAATTGCGGATGATTATTGTCGGCGGACAACTGATTTTGCAGAAACTGGACGGCTGCAAATACGATATGTTTACACAACGCCCTATTTTGGATAAAAAAGATTGGCTGATTATTTTGAAACGGGCATTCTTGAAGAAATAAACCGGCTGGCGCAAAAGGTCGCCTGAAAACTCAGCTTCAAGGCTGTTTTCAGACGACCTCATCACAGCCCTCTCATCAAATGTATCTTGAAAAATAGTTACCTTATCCTCGTTTGTAGTGAGAATACATCGCCAACCTAATCAATAATTTCAAATCGTAAAAATTATTCTCTTTGAACTTGGCAAGGCAACGTCCTACTTGTTAAACCCGCCATAAACTCATTTACTTGGGATATACATAAATCAAACGTTGTCTGAAAGCCTGACGGTTTTCAGACAACGTTTAATATATGATCTATTGAAACGCCGACATTCGGCTTAAGCCACTGCCTGCCGCCATTGCGCCAAAAGCTGCTTCAATACATCAGGCTGATCGTGTCCGTTGCGGATAGCGGCTTCCAACCATTTACACGCTTCATCTGCATCATGCGCTATGCCCGTTCCGTTAAAATAAAGGCAGGCAAGATTGTATTGCGCCATTGCATCATGGTTTAGTGCCGCTTTTTCGAACCATTCTGCCGCCTTGGCATAATTCTGTGCCGTACCGTGTCCGTTGTAATACATCATGCCCAAATTGGTCTGCGCCTTCCCATGACCCAATAAAGCCGAACGTTCATACAGCCTCAACGCTTCCGAATGATCGGGATGGCGGTTCAAACCATAATGCGCGGCAAACGCCTGCTGATAAAGTTGCTCTGCTTCCTGCTTCTTCAAAGCTTTTTCTTTTGCTTCAGCATATTCCTCAGACTTATTGCCCAAGGCAATATCGGCAAGTAGTTTCTGATGTGCCTGCATATTTCCTTTATCCGCTGCCTGACGGTAATAGCGCCGTGCCTTCATAGGGTCGGGAAGCACACCCAGACCATAACGGTAAATATCGCCCAAAATCCTTAAGGCTTCGGAATGCTGCTGTGCAGCCGCTTTTTCCGCATACGCATGAGCCTTGCCGGTATTGCGTTCCACCCATTTTCCCAATAGGTAAATTTCTGCCAATCTTACCTGTGCGTCGCTGCTGCCTCCTCTTGCCGCAGCCTTCAAACGGTGTATGGCCTCTGTCGGATCAGTTTCCAGCAGTAAATCCGCCAACATGGTTTGTGCAGCAGCAATCCCGCTATCAGCTGCATGGCGCAGATGAACGACGGCAAGCTGCTTGTTCGGTTCGGTTCCCTGTCCCAATTTATATTGCAATCCAAGCTGCCAATGTGCTGCAGGAAAATCTTGCTCCGCAGCTTGTCGGTAAAACAAATGTGCCTGAGCAAAATCGGGAGGCGAGGCATATTGATGGTGTTGCGCTAAAAAGTATAATGCCTGCGGATGATGCTGAGCGGCAGCCATGTACGCCCATTGCAACGCCTCTTCATGCCGCCCACCGTCATGCAAACTCCGCATCAGTTTAAGCTGGGCATGGATAATACCTTCTTCAGCCAGCTCCTTGTAAGCTGCCATCAATGTATTGAAAGGCATGCCTTGTGATTCTTGAATCTGGAGCAGATTGTATCGAGCATAAGGATGCCCGCTTCCCGCCGCCTGCTGCATCAGTCTGATACCTGCCTGCCTATCCGCCGAAATCCCTAAGCCCTGCAACAGACACCCTGCAAGTTGAAATGCGGATTCCGCATGCCCGGCTTGCGCAGCCTGACGCAACAAAGGAACGGCTGCTTCAAAATCAGGAGGTGTCCTAGCCAAATGTGAAATTGCTTCCCTGTAAAATGTGTCAGCGGTATTCATTTTTATAATCCGATTTATCTAAAATGCGCCGGATAATTAATTTTTCTTGTTTTATGCTATACAAGCCAACCGGCGGCCAAGTCGCGCAAGTTTATCAGAATTTCGCCTTCTTGTTTATTCTATTATAATAATTCTTTTATTCTCAAATATATAATACGGTAAAGTGTCGTCTGAAAAAGACGGTAAACTCGTTTATAATACGATTTTTCTTTCAGGCCGTTTTAACCATGAAAAAGGTTGAAAAAAACGTATTGGTGCTGCACAGCGCAAAACAGATGTTCGACTTGGTCGATAAAGTTGAGGACTATCCAAACTTTCTCCCATGGTACAGTAAAACCGAAGTCATAGAGCGCAAAGATAAGGAACTCAAAGCACGGCTGTTCATGGACTATATGGGTGTGCGTCAATCTTTTGCGACACACAACCACAACATTCCCGGCTCGGAAATCCGTATGGACTTGCTGGAAGGCCCTTTCAAAACCTTGCGCGGTACATGGAAGTTTATCGATTTGGGCGGTGATATGTGTAAAATCGAATTTCGTTTGGAATATGATTTTTCCAATATGCTGCTTTCTACCGTCATTTCCCCCGTATTCAACCACCTCTCCGGTACGCTGGTCGATGCATTCGTCAAAGAGGCAGACAGACGCTATGCTTGAAATCGAAATTGTTTACGGAACGGCTGAAAAACAGATATTGCGCTCAATCCGTATTGAGCAAGGAGCAACCGCAAGGACGGCTGTGCGTCAAAGCGGCTTGGATAAAGATTTTCCTGAATTGGATTTGAATGCGGCCCCTTTGGGTATTTTTGGAAAAAGAGTCAAAGATGACGTTTTGTTGCGCGACCGA
Source organism: Neisseria sp. HMSC03D10 (assembly GCF_001807625.1). Taxonomy (NCBI): domain Bacteria; kingdom Pseudomonadati; phylum Pseudomonadota; class Betaproteobacteria; order Neisseriales; family Neisseriaceae; genus Neisseria; species Neisseria sp. HMSC03D10. The sequence continues at coordinate 30,326 of NZ_KV789527.1, read as the reverse complement.
GACCGTATCGAGATATACCGCCCTTTACTGATTGACCCGAAAGAAGCAAGACGCAAACGGGTCGGTAAAACCAAATAAAATGCTTGAAAAGGTCGTCTGAAAACCGTTTGCTGTTTTCAGACGACCTCTCTTTGAGGAAACACAATGTCAAATAAAATCAAAATGATTGTAGGACTGGGAAATCCCGGTTCGGAATACGAACAAACGCGCCACAATGCCGGATTCTGGTTTATCGACGAATTGGCATGGCAATATAAAGCTACTTTAAAAGAAGAAAAAAAATTCTTCGGCTCAGTAGCCCGCATCAGCATATCCGGCTCAGACTTATGGCTTTTAAAACCTTCAACATTTATGAACCGCTCCGGTCAGGCAGTAGCCGCGCTGGCGCAATTCTACAAAATCAAGCCTGAAGAAATCCTGGTCGTCCATGACGAACTGGATATACCGTGCGGCAGGATAAAATTTAAATTGGGTGGGGGAAACGGCGGTCATAACGGCTTAAAAGACATTCAGGCACGCTTGGGAACGCCTGATTTTTACCGCCTGCGCTTGGGTATCGATCATCCGGGAAACCGAAATCTGGTTGTCGGCTATGTCCTGAATAAACCCAGCCCGGAACACAGGCAGCAAATTGATGAAGCCATCAATAAATCATTAAAAGCCGTTCCCATGCTGTTAGCCGGAGAATGGGAAGAAGCCGTACGTTTTTTACACAGCAAATAAATTTCAGACGACCTTTGGGAGCAAACAATGAATGAGCTTCTAGAATTAATTCAAACAGAATCTGTCGGAACGGTAGAAGAAACACTGGACTTTTTCTTATACGAATGCAGCTTGGACGAAGCACCGACCATTGAAGAAGTCAAACTATGGCGTGATGAACTGGACAAACGGGGGGATAAATTTATCCGTTTGTCCGCCATCTGCCAAAAATGGCTGGATGAGGAAACACAATGAAACTGCCTTTGAATAAGTTTACCTTGTTAGCAGCAGCTTGGTTTGCAGCAAGTATTTACGCATTACTTTTCAAAGAGTCCGGCAATGCGCCCCCTCCCTTTCCCAATTTCGACAAGGTTGCCCATTTCATTACGTTCTTTGCACAAACATGGTTAATAGCCAAAATCTTTTTAGCCGAGCAAAAACACGTGCCTTATAAAAAACTATTGATATTCGCCTTATTGTTTGCCTTCTTTAGCGAATGGGCTCAAGCAACGTTTACAACGACAAGGGAAGGCTCACTTGGAGACGGAATAGCGGATATGCTTGGCACAATGGCTGCCTTATGGTTTGCCAAAAAGGTAGAGACTGCAAAATTACAGAATCAAAAGCCTATCTGATGCCATATTCGAATACTGAAAACTTCTTAGGCAGTCTATAAAATAAAAAACCGATTCCCCATATGGAATCGGTTTTTTACAAGGGAAAATTACAGGGCATCTTTCAATGCTTTACCGGCACGGAATTTAGGAGTTTTAGCAGCAGCGATGGTCAGAGGCTCGCCGGTTTTAGGGTTGCGGCCTTGACGTTCTGCGCGTTCGCCAACGTAGAAAGTACCGAAACCGACCAGAGTTACGGTGTCGCCTTTTTTCAGAGCGTTGGTTACAGCATTGGTAGTGGCATCCAGAGCTTTTTGGGCGGCAGCTTTAGAAATGCCGGCTTCTTGAGCAATTGCTTCGATCAATTCAGACTTATTCACAATCAGTCCCTTCCTATCGTTGAAAATAATGAAATGCCCGAATACTCGGGGCTTCGTACTTTTGAGTACCTTTGCGCTTTATAGCAATTCTGAAAATACCGTGTCAAGCAAAAAATGCGGAATTGCCCTATTTTACAGGCTTTCAAGGCAAACCCGCATCTTTTGCAACACATTTTTTACAAAATCAGTGTTTGGTCGCTTTCGCCCTTGACTTAGGCTTGGAGGCTTGAACCTGCGCCTCTTCGGTACTTAAAGGCGCAACCCAAGGTGTCGGCTGGCTTTCCAAGCCCAAAGCGAGGACTTCGTCTATCCATTTGACCGGATGGATGGTCAGGCCGGTTTTCACGTTTTCAGGGATTTCTTCCAAGTCTTTGACGTTGTCTTTCGGAATCAGGACGTGTTTGATGCCGCCGCGCAAGGCAGCCAACAGTTTTTCCTTCAAACCGCCGATTGGCAAAACTTCGCCGCGCAGGGTAATTTCGCCCGTCATCGCCACATCGGCGCGCACCGGAATTTTGGTAAAGGCAGACACCATCGCCAAAGTCATGGCGATACCTGCGCTCGGACCGTCTTTCGGCGTCGCACCTTCGGGAACGTGAACATGGATGTCTTTTTTCTCGTAAAAATCAGGAGCCAAACCCACTGATTCTGCACGGGAACGGACAACAGACCATGCCGCGGACACAGATTCCTTCATCACGTCGCCCAACTGGCCGGTACACTGGATCACGCCCTTGCCCGGCAACGCCACGGCTTCGACAGTCAGCAATTCGCCGCCGACTTCCGTCCACGCCAAACCGGTAACCTGTCCGATACGGTTTTCACTTTCGGCAACGCCGTAATCGAAGCGGCGCACGCCCAAGTAGTCATGCAGGTTTTTCTCATTGACTTTAACCGCCTTAGGCTTGGCTTTGCTGGTTTTCTTGGTTTCAGACGACCTCTTCTTATCTTCGTTCAAGGTAATCTGCATCACCACCTTACGGCAGATTTTAGCAATCTCGCGGTCGAGCGAACGTACACCGGCTTCACGGGTGTAATAACGGATGATATCGCGTACCGCGCTTTCTTCGACCACCAATTCGCCCTCTTTCACGCCGTTGCGTTTCATTTGCTTCGGCACGAGATACTGCATGGCGATATTGATTTTCTCGTCTTCGGTATAGCCGGACAAACGGATGATTTCCATACGGTCAAGCAACGGAGTCGGGATGTTCAAGCTATTAGATGTGGCGATAAACATCACATCGCTCAAATCGTAATCCACTTCCGCATAATGATCGGCAAACTTGTTGTTTTGCTCAGGATCAAGCACCTCAAGCAACGCGCTGGCGGGATCGCCTCGGAAGTCGCTGCCCAATTTGTCGATTTCGTCGAGCAGGAACAGCGGATTCTTCACGCCTGCCTTAGCCATGTTTTGCAGGATTTTGCCGGGCATGGAGCCGATATAGGTACGGCGGTGGCCGCGGATTTCGCTTTCGTCGCGCACGCCGCCCAAAGCCATGCGGACGTATTGGCGGCCTGTTGCTTTGGCAATGGATTCGCCCAAAGAGGTTTTACCCACCCCCGGAGGACCGACCAAACACAGAATCGGACCTTTGAGTTTGTCCATACGTTTTTGAACGGCAAGGTATTCCAAAATCCGCTCTTTGACTTTTTCCAAGCCATAGTGGTCGGCATTCAACACCAAATCGGCTTTGGCAATATCTTTGCTGACGCGGGATTTTTTCTTCCACGGCAGCTCAAGCAAAGTATCGATGTAGTTGCGCACGACAGTGGATTCCGCAGACATAGGCGGCATCATTTTGAGCTTTTTCAGTTCGGACAGGCATTTCTCTTCGGCTTCTTTGGTCATGCCCGCTTCTTTGATTTTTGCTTCCAACGCATCCAGTTCGCCGCGTTCGTCTTCTTCGCCCAATTCTTTCTGAATCGCTTTCACTTGCTCGTTCAGATAGTACTCGCGCTGGGATTTTTCCATCTGGCGTTTGACGCGGCCGCGGATGCGTTTTTCGACCTGCATGATGTCCAGTTCGGATTCCAACTGGGCGAGCAGAAACTCCATACGGCCGATAATGCCGAAAGTTTCCAAAATCTGTTGGCGCTGCTCCAGTTTCAACTGCAAATGCGCCGCAATCGTGTCCACCAAACGGCTGTTATCATCGATACCATTGATGGTATTGATGATTTCGGCAGGGATTTTTTTATTCAACTTGGCGTATTGGTCAAACTGGGTAAGCAGCGTGCGGCGAATGGCTTCAATATCGGGATTATCCGCATCCGCATACTCATCGACAGCTTCAACATGTGACAGGAACAGTCCGCCACTCTCTTCAATGGTCAACACTCTGCCGCGCCGGATACCTTCGACCAACACTTTTACCGTGCCGTCAGGCAGCTTCAACACCTGCAAAACCTGCGCGACCGTACCCGTACGGTGCAAATCGGACGCAGTCGGATCTTCGGTGTTCGGGTCGATTTGCGCCAGCAAAAATACCGGATCGTCATTCGCCATTGCCGCTTCCAATGCCGCAATGGATTTCGGGCGGCCCACAAACAGCGGCAACACCATGTGCGGATAAACGACGACATCGCGTAAAGGCAAGGTTGCCAGTGCGCTGTATTCCTCAAAATGTTTTTCTTTTGTCGGCATATTGTTCTCTACTTGGTAATAAATTCGGAATGTGGCCTAAATTGGGATGGAAAAGCGTATTTCAAGACTTGAAAAAGCCGATGTACGCTTCTATTTTTATCGGCAACTTTTTGCGATAAAATACACGCCGTTCGAGGTCGTCTGAAAGGCTGGAACTTTTCAGACGACCTCTCGGCATACAGCACATCAGGAGTCAGCCATGACCGACCAAACCTCACTCATCGAATTCCCCTGCCAATTCCCCATCAAAGTCATGGGCAACGCGCATCCCGAATTTGAAAAAAATATCTTGGAAACCGTCCGCCAGCACGCGCCCGATACCGAACCCCACCACATCACCACCCGCCAGAGCAGCAAGGGCAACTATACCGGCGCAACCGTCAAAGTAAACGTCGAAAGCAAAGAGCAACTGGACAAAATCTACCGCGCCCTGACCGATCACGAAATGGTGAAAGTGGTGTACTGATATGAAAATCGTGCAGAAAGGCATGGTCGAGTACCAACCGACTTTCGAAGCCATGAAAGCGTTCAACGCAGCCCGCGACGAACATACCGAAGACGAATTATGGGTGGTCGAGCATCCGCCCGTCTTCACACAAGGGCTGGCAGGCAAACCAGAACACCTCCTGATCCGCGACGACATACCCGTCGTCCAAATCGACCGGGGCGGGCAAATCACTTATCACGGTCCCGGTCAGTTGGTCATCTACACCATGATCAACTTCAAACGCCGCAAAACCAGCGTCCGCAACATCGTCTCCGCGCTTGAAAACAGCATCATCGCCACGTTGGCGGAATACGGAATCGAAGCGGCGGCAGACCCGAAACGCCCCGGCGTTTATGTCGGCGAGCGCAAAATCGCCTCACTCGGCTTGCGCATCAAAGACGGTTCCGTCTATCACGGTCTGGCATTAAACGTAAACATGGACTTAAGCCCGTTTACCCACATCAATCCCTGCGGCTATGCCGGCATGGAAATGACACAAATCGCGGATTTTATCCAACCCTGTCCCACCTTGGATGAGGTTGCGCAAAAACTGACCGCACACCTCGAGACACAACTCACACCGAAAGCGAACAATTAATGAGCGAAATCAAAGTTGACGATCCCAAACGCGGCGTCAAACTCAAAGGCGCGGATAAAACCGCCCGCATCCCCATCAAAGTCGTCCCCCTTCAGGAAAAACTGAAAAAGCCCGAATGGATACGCGCCAAGCTGCCGTCACGTAAATTCTTTGAAATCAAAGACATTTTGCGCGAACAAAAAATGCACACCGTTTGCGAAGAAGCTTCCTGTCCGAATATCGGTGAATGCTTCAGCAAAGGCACAGCGACCTTCATGATTATGGGCGACATTTGTACCCGTCGCTGTCCGTTCTGCGACGTAGGACACGGCCGCCCGAATATGCTCGATCCCGACGAACCGAAAAACCTCGCAGAATCCGTCAAAGCCATGAACCTGCGTTACGTCGTCATCACTTCCGTTGACCGCGACGACCTGCGCGACGGCGGCGCACAGCATTTCGCCGACTGCATCAAAGCCATCCGCGAAACCAGTCCGAACACCAAAATCGAAATCCTCGTTCCCGACTTCCGCGGCCGCTTGGACATCGCGCTGAAAATCCTTGCCGAAACCCCGCCCGACGTGATGAACCACAACTTGGAAACCCATCCGAGCCTGTACAAAAAAGCCCGTCCGGGTGCCAACTATCAACACTCCCTCGACCTGCTGCGCCGCTACAAAGAAATGATGCCGCACATCCCGACCAAATCCGGCATCATGGTCGGCTTGGGCGAGACAGACGAAGACGTGCGCGAAATCATGCGCGATATGCGGGCGCACAATATCGAGATGATTACCATCGGCCAGTACCTCCAGCCTTCAAACGGACACCTGCCCGTCTTACGCTATGTTACGCCCGACCAGTTCAAAATCTTTGAAAAAGAAGCGTACGAACTAGGCTTCACCAACGCCGCCATCGGCGCCATGGTCCGCTCAAGCTACCATGCCGACGAGCAGGCTGCCGAAGCATTACGCGAAAGTCATGGTGGCGGTTGCGGTCATCATTGATAAATGGAAAAGACGTAAGTAATTTTAGTATTGCTTACACTGTTCGCTTTTTTGCACGACTGTTTTAAAAAGCTCTAACAACTTAATCATTTTCTGTAAAAAAGGTCGTCTGAAATTTTCAGACGACCTTTTTTCATTTCATCAACAGCCTAGTGGAATCAATCCAGCTTTTTAAAGTGACGGCGTCGTTCCAGTTCGCTCAGGTAACGCTTGCGCAGACGGATGGACTGCGGCGTGATTTCAACGAGCTCGTCATCATCGATAAACTCGACCGCACCTTCCAGCGTCAGCTTGATTGGAGTAGTCAGGCGCACGGCTTCGTCAGTGCCGCTGGCGCGGATGTTGGTGAGTTTTTTACCTTTGAGCGGGTTGACCACCAAATCGTTGTCGCGGCTGTGGATGCCGATAATCATGCCTTCGTAGATTTTGTCGTTGGGCGACACGAACATACGGCCTCGGTCTTCCAGATTCCATAAGGCATAAGCGACGGCTTCGCCTTGCTCTTGGGAAATCAGTACGCCGTTGTGGCGGCCGGGCATATCGGGTTTCACGGGCGCGTAGTCGTCAAACACATGGCTCATCAGGCCGACACCGCGCGTCAGGGTCATGAATTCGCCTTGGAAACCGATTAAGCCGCGCGCGGGAATATGGTATTCGAGGCGGGTACGGCCGTTGCCGTCGCTTTCCATATTGGTCAGTTCGCCGCGGCGGCGGCCGAGTTCTTCCATTACCGCGCCTTGGTTTTCGTCGGGTACGTCCACGGTCAGGTTTTCATAAGGTTCGCATTTTTGACCGTCAATATCGCGGTAAACGACGCGCGGCTTGCCGACCGCCAGTTCAAAGCCTTCGCGGCGCATGTTTTCCAACAAAATGGTCAGGTGCAGTTCGCCGCGTCCGGATACGCGGAACACGTCGGCATCGGCGGTATCTTCCACGCGCAGGGCGACGTTGGTCAGCAATTCTTTTTGCAGGCGGTCGCGGATTTGACGGCTGGTCACGAATTTGCCTTCGGTACCCGCCAGCGGGCTGGTGTTTACCATAAAGTCCATGGTCAGCGTCGGTTCGTCCACGCTCAACATCGGCAAACCTTTGGGGTCGTCTTTGTCGGTGATGGTTACGCCGATACCGATGTCTTCGATACCGGAAATAATCACGATGTCGCCGGCTTCGGCTTCTTCAAGCGGCACGCGTTCCAAACCTTTGAAACCCAAAAGCTGGTTGATACGGCCTTGGGCGATTTGCTGATCGTGGTTCATCACGGCAACGACTTGACCGGGTTTGATACGTCCGTTCAGGATACGGCCGATGCCGAGGCGGCCGGTGTAGTTGTCGTAGTCGAGTTGGGAAATTTGCAGTTGCAGCGTTTCGTCTGCGCTGCCGCTCGGTGCGGGTGTGTGTTTTAAGATGGTGTCGAACAGCGGACGCATGTCGTTGCTCTCGTCGGTTTCTTCCAGTTTGGCGAAACCGGACAGGCCGGAAGCGTAGACAATCGGGAAGTCCAATTGCTCGTCGGTTGCGCCCAAGTTGTCGAAGAGTTCGAAAGTTTGGTCGATGACCCAGCTCGGACGGGCGGACGGTTTGTCGATTTTATTGATGACGACGATTGGTTTCAGTCCCAAAGCCAAGGCTTTTTTGGTAACGAAACGGGTTTGCGGCATCGGACCTTCCTGCGCGTCCACCAACAATACGACGCAGTCCACCATACCCAAAACGCGCTCCACCTCGCCGCCGAAGTCGGCGTGTCCCGGGGTATCGACGATGTTGATGTGGTAGCCTTCGTAATCGATGGCGGTGTTTTTGGCGAGGATGGTAATGCCGCGTTCTTTTTCAAGGTCGTTGCTGTCCATCACGCGTTCGTCAACCTGCTGGTTGGCGCGGAATGTACCGGATTGGCGCAGCAGTTGGTCAACTAATGTGGTTTTGCCGTGGTCGACGTGTGCGATGATGGCAATGTTGCGAATTTGTTTCATGGTGATATGTATTTCAAATGATTTTTATCAAAAAGTAACTCGCGATTATATCACGGTTCATCTTATCGAACGGAGGGGGAGCAGATTAAATTTGAATCGGTACGGCGTTTGTCCTGGTTCAACCGTCATTCACTATATGCGTACTGCGGCACAGTTTGACGATATAGTGGATTAACTTTAAACCAGGATGGCGTTACCTCGCCTTAGCTCAAAGAGAACGA
>NZ_KV789527.1:17585-21701 GCF_001807625.1 Neisseria sp. HMSC03D10 | reverse complement strand
TTGTCCTGATTTAAAGTTAATCCACTATAAAAGCATTTGAGAATAATTAATAATAAAATTTGATTGGGTTTTGTAATTTATTTGCTTTTATTTATGGTTAAAGAGTGTAAATATTTTTGAATGTTGAAATGGATTCTTAATACCAATGACAATAAATATCTATATAAAACAAGATATTGAATTTTCAGACGACCTTTTAAGGCTTCTGTTTCTTTTGATAATTGTTTGTATTTTAAATAGAAAATTTGTCAAGCGTCAGGCTTTTGCATACAATTCAGCCATCAAGAAACAACACGCAATGTTTTTTACAGACACTTTACAATTTCAAAGAAAGAGAAAGAATTATGCAAGGCAATCAAGCTGTTATCGATTATATGAACGAACTGTTGTCCGGCGAGCTGGCTGCACGCGATCAATACTTCATCCACTCACGCCTGTACTCCGAATGGGGCTACAACAAACTGTTCGAACGTTTGAATCATGAGATGGAAGAAGAAACCACCCACGCCGAAGACTTCATCCGCCGTATCCTGATGCTGGGCGGTACGCCTAAAATGACCCGTGCCGAACTGAACATCGGTACCGACGTGATTTCCTGCCTGAAAGCAGATTTGAACACCGAATACGAAGTACGCGATGCTTTGAAAAAAGGCATCAAACTGTGCGAAGAAGCACAAGACTACGTTACCCGTGATTTGATGATTGCCCAGTTGAAAGACACTGAAGAAGATCACGCCCACTGGCTGGAACAACAACTGCGTCTGATCGAGCTCGTCGGCGAAGGCAACTACTACCAAAGCCAACTGTAATTAAGCGTATAAGGAGCTGAAAATGAAAGGCGATCGCTTAGTTATCCGCGAGCTGAACAAAAACTTGGGCTTGCTCTTGGTTACCATCAACCAATACTTCCTGCATGCCCGCATTTTGAAAAACTGGGGCTTTGAAGAATTGGGCGAACATTTCTTCAAACAGTCCATCCGCGAAATGAAATCCGCAGACGATTTGATCGAGCGTATTTTGTTCTTGGAAGGCCTGCCTAACCTGCAAGAATTGGGCAAGCTGCTGATCGGCGAATCAACTGAGGAAATCCTGTCCTGCGATTTGACGAAAGAACAGGAAAAACACGATGCCCTCATCGCTGCCATCGCCATCGCGGAACAACAGCAAGACTACGTCAGCCGTGATTTGTTGGAAAAACAAAAAGACATCAACGAAGAACACATCGACTGGCTCGAAACCCAGCAGGAGTTGATCGGCAAAGTCGGTTTGCCGAACTACCTGCAAACAGCGGCGCAAGAGGACTAAAACACAAACCACTGCCAAATATAGCAGTCCCTGCACCCATAAACGGCATATCTTTTCGGATATGCCGTTTTTCTTTTCATCAAGCTCGTCTGAAAAACAGTATTTCAGTTTTTCAGACGACTTACCTTCTTCTAAAGAATATGTAACCCCATGAAACCCCAACCCCATACAAAAGCCCTGAAAACCGGACAAGTTTTCAGGGCTTAATTTTATATTCTACACTTGTTTACACGCTAAAGGCTTGAAAAATAAAATGTAGTTTTAAGTAATAACTGTTCTCATTGATGTAAGTCAAAAAAATATCGGGTAAGCGTTCACATCTCCGCCAATCGTTACACTTCATAGAGCTAAAGTGCTATTCTGCAAAGGTAAATTTCTTCTACCTATAAATTCTATCTGACAAATTAGGAGCTTGATATGTCAACCGATGTACAGCAACGCCCTGCCGCTTGGGAAGGTTTTGTCGGCGGTAATTGGGAAACCAATGTCGACGTGCGCGATTTTATTCAGAAAAACTACACGCCTTATGAAGGCGATGCGTCTTTCCTCGCGCCTGCGACCGAGGCGACGACCAAACTGTGGGCGGACGTGATGGAAGGCATCAAAGTCGAAAACCGCACACACGAACCTTACAAAATCGACGCGCAAATCGTGTCCGGCATTACCAGCCATGCGCCGGGCTATATCAATAAAGATTTGGAAACCATCGTCGGCCTGCAAACAGACGAGCCTCTGAAACGCTCGATCATGCCGTTTGGCGGTTTGAAAATGGTACAAGACGCGTGCAAAGTGTACAACGTCGAGTTGAACCCCGAAGTCAGCGAAATCTTCACCAAATACCGCAAAACCCATAATCAAGGCGTGTTTGACGTTTATACGCCCGACATCCGCCGTTGCCGCAAATCCGGTGTGATTACCGGCTTGCCGGACGCTTACGGTCGCGGCCGCATTATCGGTGACTACCGTCGTGTGGCATTGTACGGTATCGACTTCTTGATGAAAGACAAATTCAACCAGTTCAACTCGCTGCAAGCCGATTTGGAAAACGGCGTGGATTTGGAAGAAGTTATCCGCCGCCGCGAAGAAATCAACGAACAATACAAAGCCTTGGGTCAAATGAAAGAAATGGCAGCCTCTTACGGCTACGACATTTCCGGTCCTGCGAGAAATGCACAAGAAGCCATCCAATGGACTTACTTCGGCTACCTTGCCGCCGTTAAATCGCAAAACGGCGCCGCCATGTCGTTCGGTCGCGTGTCTTCATTCTTGGACATCTACATCGAGCGCGACCTGAAAAACGGCGTAATTACCGAAACCCAAGCGCAAGAATTTATCGACCATTTGGTGATGAAACTGCGTATGGTCCGTTTCCTGCGCACGCCCGAATACGACCAACTCTTCTCCGGCGACCCGATTTGGGCAACCGAATCCATCGGCGGTATGGGTTTAGACGGCCGCACGCTGGTAACCCGCACCAACTTCCGCGTGCTGCACACCCTGTACAACATGGGTCCATCTCCCGAACCGAATATCACCGTGTTGTGGTCCGAACAACTGCCGCAAGGCTTTAAAGAATTTTGCGCCAAAGTGTCCATCGACACCTCGTCCATCCAATATGAAAACGACGATTTGATGCGTCCGGATTTCAACAGCGACGACTACGCCATTGCCTGCTGCGTCAGCCCGATGGTGGTCGGCAAACAAATGCAGTTCTTCGGCGCACGCGCCAACTTGGCGAAAACCCTGCTGTACGCAATCAACGGCGGCGTGGACGAAAAATCTAAAGACCAAGTCGGTCCGAAAACCGAACCGATTATGGACGAAGTCTTGGACTACGACACTGTCTTTGCACGCATGGACAAATTCATGGATTGGCTGGCCACCCAATACGTTACCGCGTTGAACATCATCCATTACATGCACGACAAATACAGCTACGAAGCCGCGTTGATGGCGCTGCACGACCGCGACGTGAAACGCACTATGGCTTGCGGTATCGCCGGTTTGTCTGTGGCCGCCGACTCGCTGTCCGCCATCAAATACGCCAAAGTCAAACCGATTCGCGACGAAAACGGTATTGCCGTCGACTTTGAAATCGAAGGCGAATATCCGCAGTTCGGTAACAACGACGACCGCGTGGACGATATTGCCTGCGATTTGGTGGAACGCTTCATGAAAAAAGTGGCGACCCACAAAACTTACCGCAACGCGACGCCGACTCAGTCCGTGTTGACCATTACCTCCAACGTCGTGTACGGTAAAAAAACCGGCAACACGCCGGACGGCCGTCGCGCAGGCGCACCGTTCGGTCCGGGCGCTAATCCGATGCACGGCCGCGATGTCAACGGCGCCGTCGCTTCGCTGACCTCCGTAGCCAAACTGCCGTTCGAGTTTGCCAAAGATGGTATTTCCTACACCTTCTCCATCGTGCCGGGTGCATTGGGTAAAGACGAAAATTCCCGCGAACGCAACCTCGCAGGCCTGATGGACGGTTACTTCCACCACGAAGAAGGAGAAGTGGAAGGCGGCCAACACCTGAACGTCAACGTATTGACCCGCGAAACGCTGGAAGACGCGATGAACAATCCGGACAAATATCCGCAACTGACCATCCGCGTGTCCGGTTACGCCGTACGCTTCAACTCGCTGACCCGCGAACAGCAGCTTGACGTGATTACCCGCACCTTTACACAAACCATGTAAAGCAAAGGGTTTACAGTAAACCAAGCCGGGGGACGGATTATCCGGAACCCGGCTTGATTTTGCCTGAAGCAATGGTTTGATATAGTGGATTAAATTTAAATCAGGACA
>NZ_KV789527.1:0-17565 GCF_001807625.1 Neisseria sp. HMSC03D10 | reverse complement strand
CTTTGAGCTAAGGCGAGGTAACGCCGTCCTGGCTTAAAGTTAATCCACTATATCAATAAAACGCGTTTACCTATTCCCAAACAGCCCATAAACTTCCCACAAAAGGGAACGCAATGCCCGCATATTAATCCAATAAGAAGAATCCTCTGCAACACAAAAACAAGTTTTCAGACGACCCCAATATCCGGTACATCAGACACCATGCAGACATCTATCGCCATCAACCCCGAAACGCCCGCACCCGCCAAAGACCTCGGACACCGCCATTACAACGGCAAAGGCATCGTCCATTCCGTAGAATCCTGCGGCGCGGTGGACGGTCCCGGATTGCGTTACGTCCTCTTCCTGCAAGGCTGCCTCATGCGCTGCCTCTACTGCCACAACCGCGACACATGGGACTTGCACACCGAACAGGCCCAAGAAATGACTGTGCCCGAAGTCATGAAGCAAGTCATGTCCTACCGACACTACCTGCGCGCCACAGGCGGCGGCGTTACCGCCACAGGCGGCGAACCGCTCCTGCAATACGAATTCGTACGCGACTGGTTCACCGCCTGCCAAGAACACGACATCCACACCTGCCTCGACAGCAACGGCTACGCCCTGCATTACGATTCTATCCTTGACGACCTGCTCGACCACACCAACCTCGTCATGCTCGATTTAAAACAAATCGACCCCGAAATCCACAAAGTCCTCGTCGGCATCCCCAACACCAAAACCCTCAAATTTGCCCACTACCTCGCCGAACGCAAACAGCCCGCACGCGTCCGTTACGTCGTCGTCCCAGGCTATACCGACGACGACCGTTCCGCCCACCTGCTCGGCGAATTTATCGCCGATATGGACAATATCGAAATGGTCGAACTCCTTCCCTATCACGAACTGGGTGCGCACAAATGGGCATTGTGCGGCGACACCTACAAACTCACCGGCGTACATCCGCCTCCCAAAGAAACCATCCTCAAAATCAAATCGATTTTGGAAAGCTACGGCAAAAACATTATTTATTGAGTTCAAATCCAAAAAAAGGTCGTCTGAAAATGAAATATTCGCTTTCAGACGACCTTTTAGCAATCTTCATTCATCCGAACATATAACTCATAAATCATATAATTCAGACAGTTAACGACAATTTATCCAAAACATGAAATAAAACCGAAATAAAACTATACTTTTTCTTAATTTATGCGATAATAGCTAAACAAATTCTTAGCTACTTTGATAACATCCCTTACGAGAACAGCACCATGTCAGACGAAAAAAGCAAAGCCCTAGCCGCCGCCCTTGCCCAAATCGAAAAAAACTTCGGCAAAGGTTCCATTATGAAAATGGACGGCAGCCAGCAAGAAGAAAACCTCGACGTCATCTCCACCGGCTCGCTCGGCGTGGACTTGGCACTCGGCGTCGGCGGTCTGCCGCGCGGCCGTGTCGTCGAAATCTTTGGTCCGGAATCCTCCGGTAAAACCACACTCTGTCTCGAAGCCATTGCCCAATGCCAGAAAAACGGCGGCATCTGCGCCTTTATCGATGCCGAACACGCCTTTGACCCTGTTTACGCCCGCAAACTCGGCGTTAAAGTAGAAGAACTCTACCTCTCCCAACCCGATACCGGCGAGCAGGCTCTGGAAATCTGCGACACGCTGGTACGTTCCGGCGGCGTGGACATGGTCGTCGTCGACTCCGTAGCCGCCCTCGTGCCCAAAGCCGAAATCGAAGGCGAAATGGGAGACAGCCACGTCGGCCTGCAAGCCCGCCTAATGAGCCAAGCCCTGCGCAAACTGACCGGCCACATCAAACGCACGAATACACTGGTTGTCTTCATTAACCAAATCCGTATGAAAATCGGCGTGATGTTCGGCAGCCCTGAAACCACCACCGGCGGTAACGCCCTCAAATTCTACGCCTCCGTCCGCCTCGACATCCGCCGCACCGGACAAATCAAAAAAGGCGACGACGTTATCGGCAACGAAACCAAAGTCAAAGTCATCAAAAACAAAGTCGCCCCTCCGTTCCGCCAAGCCGAATTCGATATCCTGTACGGCGAAGGCGTAAGCTGGGAAGGCGAACTGATCGACCTTGGCGTCAAATACGACATCGTTGAAAAATCAGGCGCATGGTACAGCTACAACGGCGCCAAAATCGGACAAGGCAAAGACAATGTCCGCGTATGGCTAAAAGAAAACCCCGAAATCGCCAACGAAATCGACGCCAAAATCCGTGCCGCCGTGGGTATCAACGTTGATATTACCGAAGGCAAACTGGACGACACCGACGGCGAACGTCCGGAAGAATAAGCCTCTGCCTGTCTTTCAATAAAAAATATGAAAGGTCGTCTGAAAACGAATATAGCGGGTTTCGCTAAAAAGTTTTCAGACGACCTTTTCGCATTCGACAGAAAACATAGCCTTAAAAATGATAGAAATGCCTACATCGCCATTCCGATAAAGGTAGGCATCTGGAAATTAGGAATTACGGCAATTTTTAAATGTTACCGAAGAAATAGCCAAGGTCTGGCTTTCCACCATAGCTTGTCCTCGCACAGGCATAGGAGAAAATAGCAACTTCCAAGTTAATCTTCTGTATTTTAAAAATTTCAGAAATCCTGTTCCCTGTAACTTTTAATCTCCCTACACCTTAACCCGACACCCCGATTTCGCGCTTTCATATACTTTTTCCAGCAGCCCCAGCACATCCGCCACTTGGCGCGGTTGCACTGCTGAGGGAGATTTGCCTTGCAGCGCGTCATAAAGGTTTTCATAAAACGCCGCATAATTGCCGCTGACGCTTTCGATTGTTTTGCGGACGACCGCCCCGTCGATTTCTGTGTGCAGGATGCCCCATTCGTCTTCCGGCTCACGGTTCCACGCTCCGACGGGTTGCACGCCGCCGAGCAGCAGGGCTTCTTGGTTGTCGGCGTTTTGTTTGACGTATGAACCGCGTTTGCCATGCAAAGTCATGAATAGCAAAGGTTCGCGGGCATATTTGCTTGCGGTCAGGGCAACTTTTTTGCCGTCGGCGTAATAAAGCGCGATATAGAAATTGTCGTCGCTGACCGCTCCGTCATGCTGATAGCGCACGTCGGCATAAAGCTCATCGGGCATCCCGAAAATATCAACCGCCATATCCATGAGGTGCGAACCCAAATCGTACACCAGCCCTACGCCGGCCTCGCCCGTTTCCTTCCAGCGTTTTTTGTTCAAGGCAGCCGCATAACGCTCGAAACGAAACTCTGCATCCACAATTTCGCCTAAGAGGTCGTCTGAAAGCAGTTTTTTGGCAGTCAGCGGCGCGCTGTCCCAGCGGCGGTTTTGGTAAACGGTCAGCAATACGCCCTGCCGCTCGGCAAGTTCCGCCAGTTCCAAGGCTTGCGCCGCCGTGGCGCACAACGGTTTTTCCACCACCACATTTTTACCTGCACGCAAAGCCTGAGCGGCAAAATCGAAATGCGTCTGGTTCGGCGTGGTCACGACCACCAAATCGACATCGTCGGTAAGCAACTCCTCAAACGAACGCACGGTCTGTGCCTGCGGCAGGACTTCCTGCGCCCTATTGCCGCTGCGTTCAAACACACGCACGACTTCAAACCGCGAATCCGCACGCCAAAACGGCAGATGGAACACCTGCGCCGACATGCCGAACCCTGCCAATCCGATTTTGATTTTCCGCACAGCCAAACTCCTTTTCAGACGACCTCAAATTGCCGTATATCCGTTATAATACCGCACTTATTTCACACAGGCGGTCTGAAAACAAAGTTGAAACGGCCGCCGCCGTTTAAGGAAAACCATGAGAAAACCGCAACGCGGCTATGCCCGCCAAGACCGTGTCAAAGAACAAATCATGCGCGAACTGGCCGAGCTGGTCCGCACCGGCCTGAAAGACCCGCGCGCAGGCTTCATCACCATCAACGAAGTCGAAGTCACCCGCGATTACAGCCACGCCACCGTGTTCTACACCGTCCTCGACGACAGCACCCGCGACATCACCGAAGAAGCCTTGGAACACGCCAAAGGCCACTTGCGCAGCGAGCTGGCGAAACGCATCAAACTCTTCAAAACGCCGGAACTGCACTTCAAATACGACGAATCGCTCGAACGCGGCATGAGCATTTCCAGCCTCATCGACCAAGTGGCGGCGGAAAAGCCGGTGGAAGATTAAAAATAGACCTCTTGCGAAAATATTCATCCCATCGCATTAACCAGTCCTGCAATCAGATTTGCCCTTAACCCGAACCGTTTCCGCCTGTTGCGGTAAGGTAGCGACAAGATTTTGAATATCTTAAGTTTTCTGTTGATGTGCTCGATGACGGTTCTGAGTTTGCCTAACCACCTGTTCGCCTCTTTATCCTGTTTGTTCAGCGGATGATGTTTAGATTTCTTTTTCGGGGTCTGTAATCCGGTTTTAGCCAATCCTTGATAACCCCTATCCGCAATGACTATTTTGTAGGGATAAAGCTCTGCAAGGTGCTTCTTGGCTAAACGCATGTCATGCTGAGCACCCATCCCCGTCTGGATGCTGATGATTTTTTCAGTTTCTCTGCCGTATATGACTTGGATTTTAACCGTGTGTCGCTTTTTCTTGCCGCTGTAATACTGCCGCTGTTTTTTTGGGACGTTCAATCGGGCTTTCGGTAACGTCAATGATGACCGTTTGATCGCCCGGATTCTTGTGTTTTGGCAGGGAAAAGCGTTTGCAACGAATGAGAGCGTCCTCAGTTTTACGGATGGTGCGGCAGACATTACTTTCAGAAAGACCGTAGATAGCGGCCAATTCGAGTTGGGTATGATAAT
Organism: Neisseria sp. HMSC03D10; assembly: GCF_001807625.1. Lineage (NCBI taxonomy): Bacteria > Pseudomonadati > Pseudomonadota > Betaproteobacteria > Neisseriales > Neisseriaceae > Neisseria > Neisseria sp. HMSC03D10. The sequence goes on along the minus strand of NZ_KV789527.1, from coordinate 12,772 downwards.
GGCGCAGATAACTTAGGGTAAGCAGCAGTTGGTCTGCCAAACCGAGCGTATGCGGCCTGCCCGACTTGACCTTCCGGCTTTCTGCTTCTGTGGTGACTTGCAGCATTTCATGAAAAAGGACGGGCGTTACACCTGTGAGCCGTTTGAATTCCCTGTCGCTTCTTTGGATTAGGTTTTCGTATTTCATTTGGGAATTGTAAATCTTCAGGATACTTTCGCAAGAGGTCTAATAAAGCTCTTCTGAACACCCGGTATTAAAACCGAAGATCTGTTTCAGACGGCCTCCTTGCTCTGCTTTAGGATATATCCATGACCTTTCCCGAATTTCTATTGTTTTTAGTATTTTTCTCCTATTGTGCCTGCTACGCTTTCAGTTTACGCAAAGGGAAAATCGTCTTTGATACCGCATCGGGCAACGAAATCCACATAGGTAAAAACGGGTGTTACTCGGTTTGGCATGATGGAGACGGACAAATCTCCTTCCACATCACCGACCTAAACGGGCGGGAAGTACCTCTCTCCAAACCGCTGTTTCATGCCAGTTTCCGCCGTACCGACGGCCGCATCACGCTTTTAAAGCAAGGCCGTCTGAAAAAAGGCAGCTACACAGTAGCAACACCAAATCCGCACAGCCACATCATCCTCAGAAAAACAATATCGGAAACGCCGATCATCCTACTCGGCACTTCCATCTTATCCCTTTCCTTCCTTCTCCACTGACATGACCGCCAAACCTGCCAAACGTCCCATCAACGGCGTCCTCCTGCTCGACAAGCCCGAAGGACTTTCCAGCAACACCACCCTGCAAAAAGCCCGCCGCCTCTACAACGCCGAAAAAGCGGGGCATACCGGCGTGCTCGATCCTTTGGCGACCGGACTTTTGCCCGTCTGCTTTGGCGAAGCGACCAAGTTCGCCCAATACCTGCTGGATGCCGACAAAGCCTACACCGCCACGCTGAAACTCGGCGAAGCCAGCAGCACGGGCGATGCCGAAGGCGAAATCATCGCTACTGCCCGAGCCGATATTTCCTTAGCCGAATTTCAGACGGCATGCCAAGCCCTGACAGGCAACATCCGCCAAGTGCCGCCGATGTTTTCCGCCCTCAAACACGAAGGCAAACCACTGTACGAATACGCCCGCAAAGGCATCGTCATCGAACGCAAACCGCGCGACATCACCATTTACGCCATCGATATTACCGAGTTTGACGCACCCAAAGCCGTCATCGACGTACGTTGCAGCAAAGGCACCTACATCCGCACCCTCAGCGAAGACATCGCCAAACACATCGGCACATTCGCCCACCTGACCGCCCTGCGCCGCACCGAAACCGCCGGTTTCACCATCCGCGAAAGCCACACGCTCGACGCCTTGGCGGCATTCGACGAAACCGAACGCGACGCCCTGCTCCTGCCCTGCGACGTTTTAGTGCGGCACCTCCCCAAAATCGAACTGAACGACCGCGCCGTAGCCATGCTCAAATGCGGCCAACGCCCGCAGTTTACCGAGGACATCTCCGCCAATCAGCCCATCCGCGTTTACGACAGAAGCGGAACATTTATCGGCTTGGTGGAATACCAAAAAGAAATCGGTCGCCTCAAAGCCCTGCGGCTGATGAATACGGCGAAAGAATGAAGAATCTGATTCTTAAGTGAAAATATAGAAAAGGTCGTCTGAAATATAGTTTTCAGACGACCTTTTCAGTTGAATTTCTTAAAATATTGGCAGATTTGAAACAACCGTTCTAGCCCCATGAAAAAAGTCGTCTGAAAACCTGTCATACCCGTTTTCAGACGACTTTTCGACTATTATCTCTATTGCCCTTGTTCCGTTTTCTTTTTGCGCGGACGGCGGCGGCGTTTCTTTTTCACACCTTCGTTGCCCTGCGCACGAGCATGGTTTGTCGTCATTTCATTGCGCAAACCTTCATCGGCATGCTGGAAACTGTTCCACCATTCGACCGTTTGGCGGTCAATCTCGCCCACTTCGCCGCGCAACACCAGAAAGTCGTAAGCAGCCCGGAAACGCTGCTGCGCGAGCAGGCGGTGCGGACGGGCGCCGCGCATCTGTTCGAATTGCGGTTGGAACTGCCAGATTTCCCGCATGGTCGCGGCAAAACGCTGCGGCACGCCCCAACCTTTTTCAACATCGCTCCGCAGGGATTCGATAGCGTCTGTCAGAGCAGGCGCAGGCTTTTGCCCCTGTGCCAGATTCCGTTGCCAGCGTCGGTTGACATCCGGCCACAATACGGCAGCCAAGACGAAGCCGACTGAAACCGATTTGTCCTGACGCAGCCGCTCGTCAGTGTTTTTCAGTGCAAGCGAAATAATGCGGTTTTCAGGCTTTTCCGCCGATTTTAACGCAGTCAAAAGCGGATGGATGTCGTCTGAAACACCCAAGCTGTTAAGTTTTTTCAAACATTCCCGCGCATGGCCGGAAAACAGCAGCTTCATGATTTCGTCAAACAGGCGGGCGACAGGTTCGTGTTTCAGATGACCAGCATACTCCGGAATCGGAGCGGCAGTGGATTCTTCCACCGAAAAGCCAAGTTTGCCCGACAAGCGTACGGCGCGCAGGATACGGACAGGGTCTTCACGATACCGCTCCGCAGCATCGCCTATCATAACCAGGCTTCTGTCGGCTATATCGTTGACGCCGTTATGGAAATCCAAAATTTCTTCGCGTATCGGATCGTAATACAACGCATTGCAGGTAAAGTCTCGGCGCATCGCATCTTCTTCTATGCTGCCATAAGTGTTGTCTTTCATAATCCTGCCGTGCGCGTTTTGCTGCACCTTGCCGCCGCCGCGGAATGTCGTTACTTCTATGGTTTCCGGACCTGTCATGACATGGACGATTTGAAAACGCCTGCCGATGATGCGGCTGCGGCGGAAAATTTTTCTCACCTGCTCCGGCGTAGCATCGGTGGCGACATCGAAGTCTTTAGGCTCTACACCCAACAGCATATCCCTGACCGCCCCACCTACGATATAGGCTTTGAATCCTTCCTCTTGCAAACGTTTGACGGTTTTTTCCGCTGCAAAACTGATCATATCCGCGCTGATACGGTATTCTTCAGCGGGGATGATTTCTTTGCGAACCTCGGTTTGCCTGCTCTGTCTGCCGGACAAAACTTTGTTCAGCCATTTTTTCAACATAGTCCTGATACTCTTTCTTGTTATCCTTCCGCCTGCAAACGGAAGCCACCGATGCGGGCGGGGCGTCATTATACCTTAAGTTGCGCTAACCTACGTCGTCTGAAGCCTCGCAGCCTCCGGCTGGCAGGCGCAGCGGTTTTAAATTACAATGAACCAAACTTATCCTTCCTGTCCGATGATGAAAAAAACCAACGTATTATCCTTATTCCTCGTCCTTGCCGCGACCGCCTGTTCAGACGGGTCTTCCGACAGCGTTACCGACAAATTCAAAAGCGAATTCCGCAAAGGTTTTGTCGAAGGCGCAACGGAGCAATGCGTTGCCAAAGTACCGAAAACAAGCCTGCTTTCGGAAGAAACCGTACTTCAAGTCTGTACCTGCACTGCTGAAAAAATGGCAGACCGCATTTCGGTGGAAGATATGTCTGCCATCCTGTCGGGCAATATCAGTGAAAACGTCAAAGAACAAATCAAACAGAGCACCACGGACTGTTTGAAAGAAACCGTCGGATTGGACGGCAAGCGCGCCGCTTCAGACAGCAAATAAACACTCCCTCCTTCTTCAAACCTCGTCTGAATCTTTTTCGGACGTTTTTCAAAATCATTCAAGAAATCGAGTTTGACATGACCACATTCGCGCAATTCCTTCCGGAACATTTACAGCAAAACGCCCTGCCCGAACAATTAGGCAGCGTATTGGAATCCGTCATCTCCGCCTGCAGCGAAATCAGCGGAAAAGTCCGCCTGGGCGCGCTTTCAGGCGTTTTGGGCATGGCAGGTACGGGCAACATCCAAGGTGAAGACCAAAAAAAACTCGACGTTATCGCCAACGATATTCTTATCCGTATATTAAAAGACAATCCGTCTGTTGCCGGTTTGGCAAGCGAAGAGGAAGACACTTTTGTCGCCGCCCATTCTGACGGACGCTATTTGGTTTTGTTCGACCCGCTGGACGGCTCGTCCAACATTGATGTTAACATCTCCGTCGGCACGATTTTTTCCATTTTGGAGAAACCCGAAGGCGATTTGGAAACGGCGTCATTTTTGCAGAAAGGCCGAGACCAAGTTGCCGCAGGTTATGTTTTATACGGCCCGCAAACCCAACTGGTATTGACCGTCGGACACGGCGTTTCCGTCTTTACTTTGGATGAGGACGGCAATTTTGTGATGACCAAAGAAAATCCGCGCGTTCCCGAAACCACCAAAGAATTTGCCATCAATATGTCCAACCGCCGCCATTGGCTGCCGCCCGTCCAACGTTATATCGACGAATTGCTGGCAGGTGAAACCGACAGTCGCGGTAAAAACTACAATATGCGCTGGGTTGCCAGCATGGTTGCCGAAATCCACCGCATCCTGATGCGCGGCGGCGTGTTCATGTACCCTCAAGACAAACGCGATCTCTCCAAACCGGGCAAACTGCGCCTGATGTACGAAGCCAACCCGATGAGCCTGATTTTGGAACAGGCAGGCGGCGCAGCTTTCGACGGACAGGCCGACATGCTGGATGTCAAGCCGGTCGGATTGCACCAACGCGTCGCCGTCTTCATGGGCAGCAAAGAAGAAGTGGACTATATCCGCAAACTTCATCAAGCCTGACAGGTGTAAAAATTAAATGAGTGGATTAAATTTAAATCAGGACAAGGCGACGAAGCCGCAGACATTACAAATAGTACGGCCAAGGCGAGGCAACGCCGTACTGGTTTAAAGTTAATCCACTATAAAAAGGTCGTCTGAAATTACCGTGTATGTTTCAGACGACCTTTTCCCAATATTCTGAAAATTGGAATGACCAGATAAAAAAATACCTCCTTACCTTGCTTCCGATTATCCATGCTTTATGTGAATTCCGCTGTGGATATATCAAATTAATAATTGATATAAAAGAAGAAAATATCATTGATTAAAAAACAGGCAGATAAAATTCCCAAAAAATAAGCAGAATTTGTCAAGCCTTTGCTGACCGCCGACCAGAATTTTTTTGCCCCCGTTTTTCAAACGCGTTACACTTCCTCCTCGTCTGTTTTCAGACGACGTTTCACTCCAACCATGCCGCTGCCGTCATTGCGCCGGCAGTCAGGCAGTCAGCGTCATTGCGCCGCTGTAAATACGAAAGAACACACTATGACCATCTCTCCCGTCGCCTTGCGCCGTAAGACCGAGCGCAAGCCGCATCCGACCGCGCGTTATTGGAAAAAATGCGATGTCGAAGCCCTGTTCGGACTTCCCTTCCTCGACCTCGTTTACCAAGCCGCTGAAATCCACCGCCAAAATTTCAATCCACGCGAAATCCAGCTTTCCACGCTGTTATCTATCAAAACCGGCGGCTGCCCCGAAGACTGCGCCTACTGCCCGCAATCGGCGCACCACAACACTAATCTGGGCAAAGAGCAGATGATGGATGTGGACGAAATCGTTGAAAAAGCCAAAATCGCCAAATCGCGCGGCGCAAGCCGTTTCTGCATGGGCGCGGCATGGCGCGGCCCCAAACCGAAAGACGTGGAGACGGTTTCCGCAATCATCAAAGCCGTGAAGGGTTTGGGCATGGAAACCTGCGGCACCTTTGGTATGCTCGAAGACGGTATGGCGGAAGACTTCAAAAAAGCAGGTTTGGATTACTACAACCACAACCTCGATACCGACCCCGACCGCTACAACGACATCATCCATACCCGCAAACACGAAGACCGCATGGACACCTTGGGCAAAGTTCGCAACGCCGGTTTGAAAGTCTGCTGCGGCGGCATCGTCGGCATGAACGAGACCCGCGCCGAGCGTGCCGGACTGATTGCCAGCCTCGCCAACCTCGACCCGCAGCCCGAAAGCGTACCGATTAACCAGTTGGTTAAAGTGGAAGGCACGCCGCTTGCCGATGCCGAAGATTTGGACTGGACGGAGTTCGTCCGCACCATCGCCGTGGCGCGGATTACCATGCCGCACAGCTATGTCCGCCTGTCGGCAGGACGCAGCAATATGCCCGAATCCATGCAGGCAATGTGTTTCATGGCGGGCGCGAACTCGATTTTCTACGGCGACAAACTCTTAACCACCGAAAATCCCGACGAAGACGGCGACCGCCTGCTGATGGAAAAGCTGGATTTGTATCCGCTGCAGTTTGAGCTGGAAGAAGAATACGAAGCGGCGCAGGAAACGCCCAAGATTAAGGTCGATTATTAATCCTTCCACAAAAACACAAGGTCGCCTGAAAACGGGTATCAACGTTTCATTTCGTTGAAACAGATTTTCAGACGACCTTTTTTGTAGAGATGAAAATAAGATTCAAGCATTATGCCACCTTGTTTGCCTCCCATCTTTTCCATTATAATTCGCCCTTGAAAAAACCTTCGTTTTTCTGTGGAATCGCTCTCTAAAAAAGAGCAAGTTTTTCCTAGATTCCCGCAAAACGATACAAAGGTCGTCTGAAAGCATCATTCAATGAAGCGATGTTTTCAGACGGCCTTTTTGAACACGCAGACAGGCAGATTCAAACAAAAACATTACCGTCTCTCGCCATTCCATCCGCACTTCCAATACACCGCATCATGTTCCGTCTTACCGCCTATCCCATCTCCCCGAAACAGGCCACCTTCATCGGCCTTTTCGCCGTCTGTTTTTGGAGTTCCGTCATCGGGTTAATCCGTACCTTGAGCCTGCACATGGGGGCGGTAGGCGGCGCAGCGGTCATGTACAGCCTTGCCACGATATTGCTGCTGCTGATTTTCGGCAAACCCGATTTGCGCCGCTTCAGCCGGAATTACCTTTTTTGGGCAGGTATCTTTTTTGTCGGCTGCGAACTGTGCCTGTCCCTTTCCATCGGATATGCGGACAACGCCAGACAAACCGTCGAAATCGGCATGGTCAATTATTTATGGCCGACTTTTACCATCATCGGCGCGGTCTGGTTTAACAAACAGCCGGCAAAATGGTGGATCGCCATAGGCTTTGCACTATCCTTCATCGGCATTGCCATTGTCTTGGGCGGGGAAGGCGGATTGTCCCCAGCCCATATTTACCGCAATGTCCTCGCCAATCCCGCAGGCTATATCATGGCGCTCTTGGACGCGCTGTTTTGGGCGGCATATTGCACACTGACCGCGAGGGTTAAGGCGCAGGGTAATGCCGTCGGCTTTTTCTTTTTCCTCGTTTCCTGCGTTCTGTGGGCTAAATATTTTGCAGGCAGCTACGGCAGCCTCAATTTCGATACCGAATCAGTCTTATATGCGCTTGCTGCCGCATCCTGTATGGGTTTGGGCTATGCAGTGTGGAACATCGGCATCTCGCGCGGCAATATGACCGTTTTGGCAGGAGCATCTTATTTTATCCCCGTTTTCTCCGCCCTGATTTCATCCTTCCTGCTCGACGCACCGCTTCCTACGGAATTTTGGCAAGGTGCGGCGATGGTATGCATCGGATCGGCCGTATGCTGGTTGGCAACACAAAAGAAAGCATGACCGCACCTCTAAATCATAGAAATAAGATTTTCGGTTGAAACATATACCGATAAAAGCGTAACCGCCCCCGACCGTATCACATCTCAACACAACGTCGTCTGAAAACCGACATGGCAGGTTTTGCTCAAGCCGGTTTTCAGACGACGTTTTTCTTATCAAAGTACCAACTTATCTTTTGGGCGACAGTTTATCGACCAAACCGCCGTCAGCGAAGAATTTTTTCATGATTTCATCCCATGTACCGAATTTTTCGTTGGGGCTGAAGGTTTCGATTTCGGGGAAATCTGCTTTGTGTGCGGCGAAGACTTCGGCATTGCGCGGACGCAGGTAGAGTTTGGCGGCAAGCTCCTGCGCGGGTTTGCTCCATAGATATTCCAAATATTCCTTAGCGGCTTCCTGCGTACCTTTCTTGTCGGCAACGCTGTCCACAACGGCAACAGGGGTTTCAGACAGAATGGTATAGCTCGGATAAACGATTTCAAACTGATCTTGGGTCAGTTTTTTACTGACGTGATTCGCCTCGTTTTCAAAGGTAACCAAAACGTCGCCGATATTGCGCTGACTGAATGTTGTCGTGGCGGCACGTCCGCCGTTTTCAAACACAGGCGTGTTTTTCAGGACGGAAGCGGCAAATTCCTGCGCTTTGGCTTCATCGCCGTTGTTGGCTTTCAAACCGTAAGCGTATGCGCCAAGGAAAGCATAGCGGCCATTGCCGGAAGTTTTCGGGTTGGCAAGTACGATTTTGACACCGTCTTTCGCCAAGTCGTTCCAGTCTTTGATTTGTTTGGGATTGCCTTTGCGGACAAGGAAAACGGTTACGCTGGTATAGGGAACGGCATTGTCCGGCAGACGTTTTGCCCAATCGGGTTTAATCAGCCCTTTTTGAGCCAACAAATCGATGTCAGAAGTCTGGTTCATGGTAACGACATCCGCCGCCAGGCCGTTGGCAACAGACAATGCCTGCTTGCTGGAACCGCCGTGCGACTGTTGAATGTCTATGTCTGCGCCCTTGTGTTTGCTTTGATATTCTTTGACAAACAAAGGGTTGTATTCCTTATAAAAATCTCGTGCCACATCATAAGAAACATTCAACAGTTTGACACCTTTGCCGTCTGCCGCAGGAGAAGACGGTGAAGCGGTGTTTTGTTCGGATTGCGGCGAGCATGCCGCTAAAACGGCGGCGGCGAAAAGGGCGGTTGTGCGGACAGTCATTTTGTTCTCCAAATATTTGACAGGCACACTTTATACCGACGTTTCAGACGACGGAAATAATGTTTGCTTTCGGGTTTAGCGATTTTGGTTATAAACCCCAAAATTCGGCCAATGCCCGATGATTTCATATCGATTGGGAATTTAAAGCACTCGGAAGTTTTTCTGCACGATATACTTTCCGATCGTATCGGCTTCTTCCATATTGCAGGACTTTATTCCATATCCAATCTCAAAAACAACGTCGTCTGAAAACAGGCAGAGCAGACTTTGCTAAAGCCATATTTTCAGACGACGTTTTTATCTAAACCCAGAAGAGGGCTACTCTATCCCAATATCCAAACACACGGTTTCGCCGCAATATGCTTTGCCTGCATCAGTCATATGCGCGGGTTTGTAGGCGGCGAAGGCGTAGGTCAGGTCAGCGCGGAAGGTGTCTTTGTCTGCTTCGCCGGTGTCGCAGTTCAGTCCGGTCGGGATGTCCAGCGCGATTTTGAAACCGTCGGCTTGGTTCAGCAGGCGGCAGACGGCGGCGGCTGTTTCGGGCAATGCGCCGCTGAAGCCTGTTCCGAAAATGCCTTCGATAACGAGGTCGTAACCTGTTTTCAGACAACCTTCCAGTTCATTGGTGCGGATAAAGCTGACACCGTCTAAATGATTCAAACGCTCTTGATTCAACTGCGCCAGCGACGACAGTTTGTCTCCCAAGACGAAAGCGACATCTACCTGCCAATCATGCCCCGACAACACGCGCGCGATAACCAAACCGTCGCCGCCATTATTGCCCTTGCCGCAAACGATTAACGCGCGCCCTGCTTTGGGGAAGCTGCGCAGCAAATCAGTCGCGGCGGCTTGTCCCGCGTTTTCCATCAGTTGCTCGAAAGTCGTGCCTTTATCGACTGCCATTTGTTCGTGTTCGCGCATTTCTGCGGCGGTGTAGATTTTCATCATTCGCTCCTTTGCTCTTCAGTCCTTCATAAAACATCCAAACGAAAACCTTATCAATAGCCCTTCCTGACTTTCACAACGAATCATTCGCTTTCTTTGATTTGTCGCAATATGTCGTCTGAAAATCAAGAACTTGGTCGCTTTGTATTTGATTTTTACGTTAACAAGATTTATTATCAAAATTAAACAAAGTGATAAACAATCAAAACTACTTCTTTTGCGGGGACGGGCGTTGGGATATGCCTCTGGCTACCCTGTGTCTGATTCGTCTTTACTTGCCGTCTCTTTTTTCAATCGACAACGAAAGTAAAACACACTATGTCTGCCATACCTTTGTCAAAACTCAGTAAAGGCGCAGTCGCGCACATCGACTCCATCGTCCCCAATTCGACTTTCGGCGAACTCGACCCGCTGGTTACACGCCGCCTTGCCGACTTGGGCTTTTCAAGTGGAATGCCGTTGCAAGTGATTGCCGTCGGCGGATTCGGACGCGGCCCGTTTGCCGTACGTTTGGGCAACCAGTCGCAATTCTCGTTACGGCAGGAAGAGGCGGGAAAAATTATGTGCCATGTGATTGACGGCTGACCGCCGTACACGCAGGCAGGCTTCTATTTTGAAAATGCGGCATAGGCGGATTTAATCTGACCGCCCCATCCTTTTCAGACGACCTAGGTCGTCTGAAAACACAATTTCAAAACCTTTCCCCCAAATCCCACTCCAAACTTATCAAACAATCAAAAAAGGAGAGTTCAATTCATGGAACTAAGCTATTTTGCCTTGATTGGCGCGCCAAACTGCGGCAAAACCGTTTTATTCAACGGTTTGACCGGCGCACATGCCAAGGTTGCCAATTATCCGGGCGTAACGGTCGATAAGCGCGAGGGTGCCTTCCTCGACGATGCGGCCGTCCGCATTATCGACCTGCCGGGCACATACAGCTTACGCACGACCAGCCCCGACGAAGCGGTGGCGAAAGATGTCGCCGTAGGCAAGCTGGGCATTCCGCCCGACGCCATCATCGCCGTTGCCGACGCGACCAACCTGCGTATGACCCTGCGCATGATTTTGGAACTGAAAACGCTGGGACTGCCTATGGTGGTGTCGCTGAACATGAGCGACGTTGCCCGCAGAAGGGGTTTGAATATTGATGCCGCCAAACTGAGCGAGTTGTTGGATGCACCTGTTTTGGAAACAGTCGCAGTGAGCGCGTCGGGCGTACAGGCGGTACGCGAAGCCGTGGCGAAGCTGCCGCGCAAACGCTCTTTCCCCGCCAACCCCGCTTCTGCCGAACGCACGCTCGAGGCGCTGGAGAGCGACAAACTTTATCAAGAAGTCGAATCGATTTTGGCACAAGTGGTACGCACCCAGATGACGCTGCCCGCATGGCACAAAAAACTCGACGACATCGTGCTGCACCCCGTCTGGGGCATAATTATGCTGCTGGTCATCCTGTTTATGGTGTTCCAAGCGGTTTACACATGGGCGGCGCCGATTATGGACGCCATCGAAGGCGGCTTTACCGCGCTGGGCGAATGGATAGGCGCCAACATGGAGCCGGGCATCCTCAGCGACTTGCTCGTCAACGGCGTCATTGCCGGTATGGGCAGCGTGTTGGTGTTCGTGCCGCAGATTACGATTTTGTTCGCCTTCATCCTGCTTTTGGAAGACTCAGGCTACCTGCCGCGTGCGGCTTTCCTGCTGGATAACGTGATGGCGAAAAGCGGCCTGTCCGGACGCTCATTCATCCCGCTCCTGTCGAGTTTCGCCTGTGCCGTTCCCGCCGTTATGTCGGCGCGTACGATTAATGACCCGCGCGAACGCCTCGTTACCATCGCCGTCGCCCCGCTGCTGACCTGCTCCGCGCGGCTGCCCGTTTACGCGCTGATTATCGCCGCCGTCATTCCTAATCGCACCGTAGGCGGGATTTTCAACCTGCAAGGACTGACGCTGTTCATCCTCTATCTCGTAGGCATCCTGTCTGCCGCCTTGGCAGCGTATATCATGAAACGCTTGGCGCGTATGAAAGGCAACGTGCAGCAATTCCCGCTCTTGATGGAGCTGCCGACTTTCCGCACGCCCAACTTCAAACACATCATGACCAGCCTGTGGGACAGGGTAAAAGCCTTCCTCAAACGCGCCGGTACGATTATCTTCGCCCTTGCCGTAGTTTTGTGGGGCTTGGTAAGCTGGCCGCAACCGCCCGCAGGTGCAACAGGCGCGGCAATCGACTACAGCTTGGCGGGTATGCTCGGCCACGCTATCCAACCATTGTTCGCCCCGCTGGGCTTCACTTGGGAAATGTGTATCGCCATGATTCCGGGCATCGCCGCACGCGAAGTCGTCGTTGCTGCACTGGGTACGGTCTATGCCGTCAGCGCGTCGTCTGAAGACGCCGTACAAAACGCGCTGATTCCGATCGTACACAACAACTGGGGTTTGCCAACCGCCTTTGCCTTCTTGGCTTGGTATGTGTATGCTCCGATGTGTGCCGCGACTTTAACCGTAATTAAACGCGAAACCAAATCCACGAAAAATATGCTTATGATTACAGGCTATTTGTTCCTGATGGCTTATTTTGCCGCATTTGTGGTTTACCAAATTACTTCAAGGATAATGTGATGACTCAATATATTATCGTCGGCTTGATTATGCTCGCCTGCGTATTCTTCCTCTTGCGAAAATTCGTATTCAAACCGAAAAAACGCGATTGCAGCAGCGGCTGCGGCAAATGCGGCGGTTGCGGCTGAGTATGGATAGCTAGGAAGCAGAAAGGTCCTTGGATTCGGATTTCAAGTGCAACACTAGGGTACCAGTGGTTGGAACAGATTTAAGAATAAAACACTTGGCGTTTCGTAGCCAAGTGTTTTTCTCGGCCGGTGGTTCAACTCATCTTGAACCCTGCGTATCTCCCGATCGCTGATATTTCGGAAATCGGTTTGTTTGGGGAAAGATTGTCGGATGAGTCCGTTGGTGTTTTCATTCAGCCCTTTTTCCCACGAATGGTAAGG
>NZ_KV789526.1:0-10106 GCF_001807625.1 Neisseria sp. HMSC03D10 | reverse complement strand
TGTTTGGGACTGAGTTTGCGGCGGATAAGGGTTTGGAAACCTGTTTACGCCTGCGCTATCGGGCTGTCTTCTTCCTGCCGCTCTTCTTCGTGTTCCGCGCTGTTGAGCAATTTCAGCAGTTTTTCGGTTTTTTCCGAATCTTCGCTGCGGAGGATTTTAGCGGTTTCGGTTTCGAGCAGGGCGGTGTTGCTGTGCAGGATGATGTTTTTGACGGGCAGAAGATTGTTGGGGTTCATGGAGAATCGGCGCAGCCCCATGCCCAGCAGCATCCGCGTGTAGGCGGTGTCGCCTGCCATTTCGCCGCATATGGAGACGCTTTTTTCCATGCGGTTGGCGGTGCGGATGATGTGCTGGATGGTTTTCAACACGGCGGGGTGGCCTGGCTGGTAGAGGTGGCTGACGCTGTCGTCGCCGCGGTCAACCGACAAGATGTATTGAATCAGGTCGTTGGTGCCGATGGAGATGAAGTCGGTCAGTTTTAGGATGCTGCCGACGGTCATGGCGGCGGACGGGATTTCAATCATGCAGCCGACGCTGACCGTGCCGAAGGTTTCGCCGCGTTCGGCGAGCTGGCGTTGGGCGGTGTCGAGGTGGATCAGGCATTGGCGCACTTCGGATAGGGAGGTAATCATCGGCCACATCATGCGCACGGGGCCGTGAACAGCGGCACGGAGGATGGCGCGCATTTGGGTGCGGAACATGACGGGTTCGGCGAGGCACAGGCGGATGCCGGTGAGTCCGAGCGCGGGGTTGAGGCTGCCGTTGGGGGTGGAATTTTGACCGAACCAGCGGGGATTTTTGTCCACGCCCAAATCGACGGTGCGGATGGTGATGCTTTTGCCTTTCATTTTTTTCACAATCGCGCTGTACACTTCGTACTGCTCGTCTTCAGACGGCATGGTGTCGCGGTTGAGATAGAGGAATTCGCTGCGGAAGAGTCCGACGCCGTCTGCGCCGAAATTGTGCAGGGCTTTGATGTCTTCGGCGGATTCGATGTTGGCGAGCAGCTCGATGTTGATGCCGTCGGCGGTGGTGGCGGCGGTTTTTTTGAGCTTGTTGAGTTCGCGCTTGTGGAGGCGGTATTCGCGGGCGAGGCGGCGGTATTCGTTGAGGACGACTTCGTCCGGATCGATGATGAGGACGCCGTTGATGCCGTCAACGATGACGGTTTCGTTTTCGGTAATGAGCCTGCGGGCGTTGTGCAGCCCGATGACGGAAGGGATGTCGAGGCTGCGGCCTAAGATGGCAGTGTGGCTGGTCGGGCCGCCGACATCGGTAACAAAGGCGGTGATGCGCTGCTCTTTAAAGAGGACGGTGTCGGCGGGGGAGAGGTCGTGGGCGATCAGGATGGTGTCTTCAAACAAGCCTTCGTTGAGGTTTAAGTCGTTGCTTTGCCCGACGAGGTTGTTGTGGATGCGGCGGACGACTTGCAGCATGTCTTGTTTGCGTTCGCGCAGGTAGTCGTCTTCGATGTTGTCGAACTGGGCGGCGAGCTTGTCGCTTTGCTGTTTCAACGCCCATTCGGCGTTGATTTTTTGTTCTTTTAAAATATCGACGGGTTCGCGCGAGAGGGTAACGTCGGTCAGCAGCATGAGGTGCAGCGAAATAAACGCGCCCAATTCGGTCGGGGCGTTTTCGGGAATCGCGCTGCGCAACTGTTCCAACTCTTTGCGCGTGGCTTTGATGGCGGCGTCGAAGCGGGCGGTTTCGGCGTCGATGAGGTCGTCTGAAACGTCGTATTGCGGCACTTCCGCCGTGCCGCGCGTAATCAGGTGGGCTTGTCCGATGGCAATGCCTTTGCCCGCGGCGACACCGTGCAGCACGATACTCATTATTCGCCCTCGCCGAAGTAGTCGTTGATTAAGTCGGTCAATGCCTTCATGGCTGCGGCTTCGTCCAAGCCGTCGGTTTCCAGCTCGATGATTGTGCCTTTGGCGGCGGCGAGCATCATTAAGCCCATGATGCTTTTGCCATTGACGCGGCTTCCGTTTTTCGTTACCCAGACTTCGCTTTGAAACTGAGACGCGGTTTGGGTGAATTTGCTGGAAGCGCGGGCGTGGAGTCCGAGTTTGTTGATGATTTCGATTTGTTGTTTTTGCATGTTCGGCTTTCGGGTGTGCGGGGTCGTCTGAAAACGTGTCGGTAGGCTTAGACGGCTTCGGCGTGCTGTTTGCACACCAAATCTTCCGGTTCGGCGGTGATGGCGAAAATGCCTTTGACGGCGGCTTCCTTGACCGTTTCAGTAAAGGCGGCGAGGTCTTCCGCCATGGGCGAGTATTGGGTCGCTTTAATCATCATCGGCGCGTTCAGTCCGGTCAGGATGGCGGATTTGCCCGCGCGAACCAGCCTGCGGGCAGCGTTGCACGGCGTCGCGCCGAAGATGTCGGTCATAATCAATACGCCGTGGTTTTCAGGAAACTCTTGCAGCGCGGCGATGGCATTGTTGATGATGTCGTTTTGGTCTTCGTCAGGCTCCACGCCGAGGATGCGGATGTTTTCCGGCATTCCCGTGGGGAAAAAATGATGGGTCAGGCTGCGGTAGGCTTCGCCTACTGCCTCGTGGGTAATGATTAAAAGGTTGATCATGATGTGTTCCCTGATGATTTTATTCGGCCGGTGTGGGCGAAGGTATCGTCCGTTCACCCGCCACATAGCACGATATGGTGGCACAAAGGTCGTCTGAAAAGGTTTTCAGACGACCTTTTTTAACTCGGCATCAGCCTTGGTTGAGCGCGTAAATCTCGCCCAAATTGCGCCAGCAGCCCGCCGCATCCATGCCGTAGCCGAAGACGTAGCGGTTGGGAACATCCAGCCCGACATAATCCGCTTTGGTCGGTTTTTCCTTGTCGATCAACTTGTTGGCAAACACAGCCGCACGGCAGCTTGCCGCCCCCATTTCCAAGAGCTTGGACTGAATCGCCGACATCGTGTGGCCCTCATCCAAAATATCGTCCAATACGATTACATGACGCCCCCGAATCTGCTCCGGGTCGGGCATCCGTTTCCAGTTGAACGCGCCGCCCGCCAGCTTGTCGCCGTAACGGGAAACATGAACATAATCAAAGTCCAACGGAAAGCGCAACAGCGGCAGCAACTGCCCCGTAAACACCACCGCCCCACCCATCACAGGCAGCAGGAGCGGATATTTGTCCCCCAAGTCGCGCGTAATCTCGTCCGCCACTTTTTGCAGCGCGGCACGGCATTGGTCTTGGTCGAACAAAAGCTCGGCATTATCAAGCATGGCTTGGGTTTCAAGGCGTTTGGTTTCTAAATCGATCATGGTAAACGGGGAAATCAGTTGGGAAAAAGGAAATTATAACCCCAAAACGGGCTGAGGTCGTCTGAAAACTCGGAAACCTAAGTTTTCAGACAACATCTTTCAATCTCAAACCCACCCTTTCTTAATCAGATTAGGAAATGAATGAGATACCGTCAAAGCAAACCGTAGCGCGGGTTCTATAGCAAGCATACTTAACCTTAAATACAGCATATCATCAAATTCCGTCATTCCCGCGCAGGCGGGAATCCATCGTAAAACCTGAGAAACCTTGATTTAAAAAAACAGTTTCTAAATTTCAAAAATGGATTCCCGCCTGCGCGGGAATGACGAAAGTAGGTAAGTTGCATAGCGAAAATAAAGTAATTCAGCTATACCTACGAAACAGATGCGAGGACAACTGTCCGATTTAGACTGGCAGGCGGCAAATCTCGCGGGCAAAGCCCACGCTACGGGTTCGGTTTATCCAAAGCGCGCGTCGATTTAAAAAAGGTCGTCTGAAAACTTGGGAATCCAGTTTTCAGACGACCTTTTACCGTTCAAATCGGGCTTTATTCAACCGTAACCGATTTCGCCAGGTTGCGCGGTTTGTCTACGTCCGTGCCGCGTGCGAGGGCGGCGTGGTAGGAGAGGAGCTGCACGGGGATGGTGTGCACGATTGGCGAGAGTACGCCGACGTGGCGCGGGGCGCGGATGACGTGCACGCCGTCGGTGGCGTTGAAATTGCTGTCCAAATCGGCGAAGACGAAGAGTTCGCCGCCGCGTGCGCCGACTTCCTGCATATTGGCTTTGACTTTGTCCAACAAGCCGTCGTTCGGCGCGATGACGACGACGGGCATGTTTTCGTCCACCAATGCCAACGGGCCGTGTTTCAATTCGCCTGCGGGATAGGCTTCGGCGTGGATGTAGGTGATTTCTTTCAGCTTCAACGCGCCTTCGAGGGCAATCGGGAAGTGGATGCCGCGGCCTAAAAACAGTGCGCTGTTTTTCTTGGCGAATTTTTGCGCCCATGCGGCGATTTGCGGCTCAAGGTTGAGAACGTGTTGGATGCTGCCGGGCAGTTGGCGCAGTTCTTCGACGTATTCGCTCGCTTTTTCGGCGGAAACCAAACCGCGCTGTTTGCCCAGCGTCACCGCCAAGCCAAACAATACAACCAGTTGCGTGGTGAACGCTTTGGTGGAGGCGACGCCGATTTCTGCACCGGCGCGGGTGTACAGTACCAATTCGCTTTCGCGCGGCAGGGCGGATTCCATGACGTTGCAGATGGACAGGCTGTGTTTGTGTCCCAAAGACTGCGCGTATTTCAGGGCTTCCATCGTGTCCAAGGTTTCGCCGGATTGGGAGATGGTGATGATCAGTTGTTTCGGATCGGCAATCACGTCACGGTAGCGGTATTCGCTGGCGATTTCCACGTCGGTCGGGATTTTGGCGATGGATTCGAGCCAGTATTTGGCGGTCAGCGCGGCGTAGTAGGACGTGCCGCAGGCGAGGATTTTGATGCTGTGGATGTCATCGAACACTTCGCGTGCGTTCGCGCCGAAGTTTTCTGGTTCGAAGCCGCCGTCAAGGAAGACTTCGGCGGTATCAGCGATGGCGCGCGGCTGCTCGTGGATTTCTTTCTGCATGAAGTGGCTGTATGGGCCCAATTCCAGTGAAGCGAGCGACAGTTCGGATACTTTGACGGTGCGTTGGGTTTCGGCACCAGTCTTGTCGATCAATTTGTCGATACCGTTCGCGCTCAATACGGCGATGTCGCCGTCTTCCAAATAGGCGATGCGGCGGGTAAAGGCGATGACGGCGGACACGTCGGAGGCGATGAAGGTTTCTTGGTCGCCCAATGCCACCAAGAGCGGGCAGCCCATGCGTGCGACCACCATTTCTTCAGGTTTGTCCTGCGCCATCACGGCGATGGCGTACGCGCCGTGGAAACGGGCGGTGGCAGCGCGGACGGCTTCAAACAGTTTGCCGCCGTTTTGGGTGTATTCGTGATTGACACTGTGAGCGATGACTTCGGTGTCGGTTTGCGATTCGAAGGTGTAACCCAAGGCTTTGAGGCGTTCGCGTTCGGCTTCGAAGTTTTCGATGATGCCGTTGTGGACGACGGCAATCATGCCGCCGGAGATGTGGGGGTGGGCGTTGGGTTCGGTCACGCCGCCGTGGGTCGCCCAGCGGGTATGGCCGATGCCGATGTGTCCGAACACGCCTTTTTCGCGCGCGGCGTCCTCCATCAGCTGCACGCGGCCGACACGGCGCACGCGTTTGATTTTGCCGTCCATATTCACGGCGATACCCGACGAGTCGTAGCCCCGATATTCAAGGCGTTTGAGACCGTCGGTCAGAAAATCGACTACATTGTGATTGGCGCGGATAGCGCCGACGATACCGCACATATAAGTTCCTTAGTATCTAAAGTTGAAAAAAGACAAGACGCCGGCTTCCGTACGCCTTGCCCGCACATTAATCAGAGCGAAATATATCATACTGAATTATAAGGGGTAGCTTTAGAAAGCTGACTACATCCTTTACCTAGACATCTATTTAATAACAAGGTTCATCTTTCAATATGTTATTTTCCTTCTTACCCTATTTTCCAAGGGTAATTTTCGTAAAATTGTTGACAATATTGACCGTTTTCACATGAAAATTTGCGCTGAATCGAATTTTTTACACTCTCTCGTTTCAAATTTCTAGTTTAATTACTTAGAATATATAACCAATTTATTTTAAAATAATGGAATTTTCAAAAATATTTTTATATTTTATTGGTTATATATACCAAATAATAAAATTCTCAAAAAAATAATGTCAACAATTTTCATCAAAACCGCTTGGCAGGCAAAAAAATTAGGTTTATATTGCTTTCCACAAATTCATCATCCTTTCCAATCTAATCCACAGGGAGCATAAAATGACCGATTTGAACGCCTTGTTTGCCAACCTCAAACAACGTAACCCCAATCAAGAGCCGTTTCACCAAGCGGTTGAAGAAGTATTCATGAGCTTGGGCCCGTTTTTGGCAAAAAACCCGAAATACACCCAACAAAACCTGCTTGAACGCATCGTCGAACCTGAGCGCGTCATTATGTTCCGCGTCACTTGGGTGGACGACAAAGGACAAGTCCAAGTCAACCGCGGCTACCGTATTCAAATGAGCTCCGCCATCGGCCCTTACAAAGGCGGCTTGCGTTTCCACCCGACCGTCGATTTGGGCGTATTGAAATTCCTCGCCTTTGAACAAGTGTTCAAAAACGCCTTGACCACCCTGCCTATGGGCGGCGGCAAAGGCGGCTCCGACTTCGATCCCAAAGGCAAATCCGACGCCGAAGTGATGCGTTTCTGCCAAGCCTTTATGAACGAACTCTACCGCCACATCGGCCCGAACACCGACGTACCTGCCGGCGACATCGGCGTAGGCGGCCGCGAAATCGGCTTCCTCTTCGGTCAATACAAAAAAATCCGCAACGAATTTGCCTCCGTCCTGACCGGCAAAGGCCTCGAATGGGGCGGCAGCCTTATCCGTCCCGAAGCGACCGGCTACGGCACCGTGTACTTCGCCCAATCCATGCTGCAAACGCGCGGCGATTCGATTGAAGGCAAACGCGTGCTGATTTCCGGCTCCGGCAACGTCGCACAATACGCCGCCGAAAAAGCCATCCAGCTGGGCGCGAAAGTGCTGACCGTTTCCGACTCCAACGGCTTCGTCCTCTTCCCCGACAGCGGCATGACCGAAGACCAACTCGCCGCGCTTATCGAGCTGAAAGAAATCCGTCGCGAACGTGTTTCCACCTATGCCAAAGAACAAGGTTTGAAATACTTTGAAAACCAAAAACCGTGGGGCGTTGCCGCCGAAGTCGCCCTGCCCTGCGCGACCCAAAACGAATTGGACGAAGAAGCCGCCAAAACCCTGCTGGCAAACGGCTGCTACGTCGTTGCCGAAGGTGCGAACATGCCTTCTACTTTGGGCGCGGTCGAGCAGTTTGTCAAAGCGGGCATCCTGTATGCGCCAGGCAAAGCCTCCAACGCCGGCGGCGTGGCAACTTCAGGCTTGGAAATGAGCCAAAACGCCGTCCGTCTAGCTTGGAGCCGCGAAGAAGTCGACCAACGCCTATTCGACATCATGCAAAGCATCCACGAATCCTGCCTGAAATACGGCACTGAAAACGGCAAAACCAACTACGTCAACGGTGCGAACATCGCCGGTTTCGTCAAAGTCGCCGATGCGATGCTGGCGCAAGGCATTGTGTAAGTCTCATTGTCCTGACTTTAGGATGTGGAAAGGTCGTCTGAAAACCTTGAATCGGGGTTTTCAGACGACCTTTTTTATAGCCTGAGGGCAAATTTATTGTTACAGTCTGTCCATTGCCATTTATTAGGAGCCATTATGCTGAGCCGTTACGTTTTTCTATCTGCCTGCCTCCTCTCTTGCGCCACCTTCGCACAAACCTTGTCCCAAACCCTGCCCAACGGTCTGAAAATCATCGTCAAAGAAGATCGCCGTGCACCTGTCGCCGTTTCCCAGATTTGGTACAAAGTCGGCAGCGTGGATGAGAAACCGGGCAAAAGCGGATTAAGCCACGCCTTAGAACACATGATGTTCAAAGGTACGCCTTCCGCACCATCAGGCGAATACAGCAGCCGCATCGCCCGTTTGGGCGGCGATGACAATGCCTATACCAACCGCAGCGAAACGGTATATTACGCCAATATCGCCTCTGCCAACTTGCCCGAAGTCCTCAAACTTGAAGCCGACCGGATGCACAACCTCAATTTCAGCGATAAAGAGTTCGCTAACGAAATGAACGTTATCCGAGAAGAACGCCGCCAGCGTACAGAAGACGATGCCGGCGGGAAGATGTGGGAGCAAATCTACCTGAACAGCTTCACCCTACCCTCCATGAAAGCCTCCGTTATCGGCTATATGGAAGACCTGCACACCTTGCGTGCCGACGATTTGCGTGCTTGGTACAAACAATTTTACGCACCCAATAATGCCGTTTTGGTCATCGTCGGCGATGTCGATGCCAAACAGACCCTGCGCACGGCGGCAGGATTGTTCGGCAAAATACCGCGTAAATCTTTGCCTGAACGGAACAACCTGAAAGCCGAACCGGTCAAACGCGCCCCTTCCTTTGCCCAAGCTTCCTCTCCCGTAACCCGTCAACCGTTGGTTGCCATCAGCTGGCGCGTTCCCGCCCTCTCCCGCCTTAACGATAAGCTGCCTTACGCCTTGGATGTCCTGACCGACGTTTTGGCGGGCAACACCTCCAGCCGTTTGGACAAAAACCTCGTACGCGGTAAACAGACCGCATTAAGCGCAAATGCCCATTACGACCTGCTCAGCCGCGAAATGCCGCTTTTCGGCGTATTTGGAATGCCTGCTGAAAACGTATCCGCCGAGACCCTGCTTACGCAGATGAAGTCCGAAATCAAAGACATCGCCGACAACGGCATCAGCAAAGAAGAACTCGACCGCATCAAAGCACAGGCATTGGCGGGCGAAATCTACGCGCGCGACTCCATGGTTTCACAAGCTTCGCTGATGGGTCGTTTGGAAGCGCGCGGGTTCAAATATTCCGATGAAGCCGCAATCCGCCGCCGCATACAGGCCGTAACCGCCGAAGAAGTACAACAAGCCGCACAAATGCTGACGGACGACCGTTCAAGTACCGTCATCATCATGCCGGAAACCGCCCCTCCCGCACCGGCAGACTATACGGCAGTAAAAAAGCCTGAAAAACAATGACAAACCGTTTTCAGACGACCTCTTGCTGTGCGATAATGCCAAACGATAATATCTTAACGTAACCGATAAGATAAAATTTACCGTGTTCCATTATCACCCTGACAAAACATCCTTCTTACACTGAGGTCGTCTGAAAATGAAATCCCCCTTTTCCTCCGTTTTCCATACCGCGCTGACCATCTCTTCCGTTCTGATCCTCAGCGCATGTCCAAGCAACACTTCCCCCGTCAACCCGCCGCGGCACAACACCCAAATCACCCCTCCCCCCAAACCGCAGGCAGTCGTTGCCTTGGCACTCGGCGGCGGCGCATCCAAAGGGTTTGCCCATATCGGCATCATCAAAGTCCTCAAACAAAACGGCATCCCCGTCAAAATCATTACCGGTACGTCGGCAGGCGCCATCGTCGGCAGCCTGTATGCCTCCGGCGCAAGTCCCGACCGTTTGGAATTGGAAGCCGAAATTCTCGGCTCAACCGATTTGGTCGATCTGACCCTATCCACCAGCGGCTTCATCAAAGGACAAAAACTGCAAGACTACATCAACCGCAAAGTCGGTAACCGCCCGATTCAAGACTTCCCGATTAAATTCGCCGCCGTCGCCACCGACTTCGAATCTTCCAAAGCCGTCGCCTTCAACCGCGGCAATGCCGGACAGGCAGTCCGCGCATCCGCCGCCATCCCCAACGTGTTCCAACCCGTCCTGATCGGCGGCCGTCGATACGTTGACGGCGGACTGACCCAGCCCGTACCCGTCAGCGCGGCAAAAAAACAGGGAGCAAACTTCATCATCGCCGTTGATATTTCCGACAGGCCGTCTAAAAACCTCAAACAAGGCTTTTTCTCCTACCTCGACCAATCCATCAACGTCATGTCGCAATCTGCCCTGCAACATCAATTAAGCCAAGCAAATGTCGTCATCCATCCCCAAGTCTTGGACTTAGGCGCGGTCGGCGGCTTCAGCCAAAAACAACGTGCGATCGCCGAGGGGGAGCGTGCCGCGAAAGCCGCTATTCCTGAAATACGGCGCAAACTGGCAGCTTACCGCTACTAAGCCTTTAGAACGTGTTCATTGTCTCAGCCTCTGCT
>NZ_KV789525.1:2224-2653 GCF_001807625.1 Neisseria sp. HMSC03D10 | reverse complement strand
TGACCGCTTCGGCATAGTCTTGGCGTACGCCTCGTCCGTTTTCATACATCACACCCAAATTATATTGGGCATAGGCATATCCCTGTTCCGCCAACTGCAGGGTTTGCCGGAAATCCAATGCGTCATCCGCCCAAACTGCCTGATTCAAACCCAAAGCCAGCAATGCGGTTGCCAGTAATTTTGTCAAATGCTTCATTTTAATTCTCTTATGGTTTTAAAAACGTTCATGTATGGGCGCGTGGTATGTGCTCGAAATCTTCATACCGTCTGAAAAACGGATTTCATTCCTATTGTTTCATGACGGCTATTTGTGTGCAGCCTGCACTTTCAAGCAGCCTACTTCGCCCCCTTAAACCCGCGTTTCAAATGCACCATCAGCAACGCCACCGCCGCAGGCGTTACGCCGGAGATGCGGCTGGCTTGGCCGAC
>NZ_KV789525.1:0-2204 GCF_001807625.1 Neisseria sp. HMSC03D10 | reverse complement strand
TAGCCTTGGTATTTGACTTGGATTTCGACTTGTTCGACCACTTCGGCAGACAGGTTTTCAGACGACCTTGCGCCTTCGAGCGTCATCAGTGTGGCGTAGTCGAGGTTCGGGCGGCGCAGGAGGTCGTGCAGGTTGGCTTCGCGGCTGAGTTTTTGGCCGAATACGCGCAGCTGCTCTTCTTCGGCGAGTTTTTGCGGCGTGTACCACGTTGTTTTCAAACGTTGGATTTCGCGTTCGATGGCTTCGCGTTTTTCGTTGAACATGCGCCATTGTTCTTCACCCACTAAGCCGATTTTGTAGCCGTCTTCGGTCAGGCGCATATCGGCGTTGTCTTCCCTAAGTTGCAGGCGGTATTCGGCGCGGCTGGTGAACATTCGGTAAGGCTCGTTCACGCCTTTGGTGATGAGGTCGTCCACCAATACGCCGAGATAGGCTTGTTCGCGGCGAAGTAGGAGCGGGTCTTGTTCACGGACGTATTGCACGGCGTTTGCGCCTGCGAGCAGGCCTTGCGCGGCGGCTTCTTCGTAGCCGGTCGTGCCGTTGATTTGTCCGGCGAAGAAGAGGCCTTGGATGGTTTTGGTTTCGAGGCTGGCTTTGAGGTTGCGCGGGTCGAAGTAGTCGTATTCGATGGCGTAGCCGGGGCGCAGGATATGGGCGTTTTCAAGGCCTTTCATGCTGCGCACGAGCGCGATTTGGATGTCGAACGGCAGGCTGGTGGAAATACCGTTAGGGTAGTATTCGTTGGTGGTCAGGCCTTCGGGCTCGAGGAAAATCTGGTGGCTGTCTTTGTCGGCGAAGCGGTTGATTTTGTCTTCGATAGACGGACAGTAGCGCGGACCGACGCCTTCGATTTTGCCGGTGAACATGGGGCTGCGGTCGAAGCCTGAGCGGATAATGTCGTGTGTTTTCAAATTGGTATGCGTAATCCAGCAGGACACTTGGCGCGGGTGCATTTCGGCGTTGCCGCGCACGGAAAAGACGGGCACGGGCGTGTCGCCAGGCTGTTTGGTCAGTTGGGAGAAATCAATCGTGCGCCCGTCGATGCGCGGCGGCGTGCCAGTTTTCAGACGGCCTTGTGGCAGGTTCAATTCGCGCAAACATCCGCCCAGCGATTTGGCGGCGGGGTCGCCGGCGCGGCCGCCTTCGTAGTTTTCCAAACCGATGTGGATTTTGCCGGACAAAAACGTGCCTGCGGTCAGTACGACGGCGCGGGCTTTAAATTCCACGCCCATCGCGGTGATTACGCCTGAAATGCGGTCGCCGTCGAGCGTTACGTCGTCAACCGACTGCTGGAAAAGCTCCAAATTTTCTTGGTTTTCCAGCATTTCGCGGATGGCGGCTTTATACAGGATGCGGTCCGCCTGCGCGCGCGTGGCACGAACCGCCGCGCCTTTGCTGGCGTTCAGACGGCGGAACTGGATGCCGGATTTGTCGGTCGCCAACGCCATCGCGCCGCCGAGCGCGTCGAGTTCGCGCACAAGATGGCCTTTGCCGATGCCGCCGATGGAGGGGTTGCACGACATTTGTCCGAGCGTTTCGATGTTGTGTGTGAGCAAAAGCGTCTGCGCGCCCATGCGGGCGGCGGCAAGCGCGGCTTCCGTGCCTGCGTGGCCGCCGCCGACGACGATGACGTCGTAGGTTTTGGGGTAAATCATGTGGGTCATGTGTTTCAACGGGCCTAATGGTTTCAGACGACCTCTTTTCTCTGACGGAGGTCGTCTGAAAATATAATGAATTCAAAAATAAACGTGGGATTGTACGCTTTTTCGGTGGGATTTGACAGGTAGAAAGGCGCTTGCGGGTACGGGATGGGAAAAAGGTCGTCTGAAAATGCGGTTTCACCGAAATGAAAACGGATGAAACGGATTTGGCCCAATCTCAAATCTACAGTTTTTTAGAAGACCTTTGACTTGTTTTTAGCCCATCCTCCTTGTTTGCCGAGACCTTTCCCATTAATTTATATCAAGTCCTCCCCGCATTGCCGAAACAGCAAACCCCGACCTTCACCAAAAAGAAAACCCAATGAAACCATTTATCCGTGCCACATCCCTACTCTTCCTTGCCGCCGCCTCCGCGCTTGCCTCCGGCAAAGACTTTATCATTTACGACCGCATGGACTACGTCGGCAAACCCGACCTGACTGCCGACAAATTGTCCAAAGTATTCCTGATTTATAGTCAATTAAAAATAAAATAGTACAATAC